>JBBQMX010000001.1:0-15871 GCA_038329375.1 Pseudomonadales bacterium
ATAGGTGCCCTGAAGCCACCTTTGCCGGATGGGCGGCGCGGACGTTGTCCCTGCTGCCGACTCCCCGGATCATTTCAAGTGGTAGCAGGGAAAACCGTGCTTTCAATCCTTTTGGCCGTGCCAAACCTCATTCTGGGCTGGCAGTGGCACGGCCATGCAGATCGATGCTCAAAATGCTCCTACCGCGCAGACTCCTAGCCATCTTTTTTATCTGCACCTTTCGGGGTCATAAAAGACTGAATCATATCGACTGGCAGCGGGAACACAATGGTTGATGCATTGCCGTTACTCATATCCGCCAGGGTCTGGAGATAACGCAGCTGCATTGCACCAGAATCGGCAGACATCACCTGGGCCGCCTCAAGCAGTTTTTGCGAAGCCTGCAGTTCGCCCTCAGCATGAATAACCTTGGCCCGGCGCTCACGCTCTGCTTCAGCCTGCCGTGCAATTGCACGAATCATTGATTCGTTGAGATCCACATGTTTGATCTCTACATTGGCTACCTTAATGCCCCATTCCTCGGTCTGGGTATCAATAATTTCCTGGATATCCGAATTCAGCTTGTCACGGTCCGACAACATCTCGTCAAGGTCATGCTTGCCCAGCACCGACCTCAGTGTGGTTTGCGCCAGCTGACTGGTTGCCGAGCCAAAGTCCTCTACCCGGATAATAGCCCGCTCGGGGTCTACAACCCGAAAATACAGCACCGCATTTACCATGACCGTTACATTGTCCTTCGAGATCACATCCTGGCTTGGGACATCCAGAGTGATAACCCGCAAATCGACTCGCGTCATTTGCTGGACACCCGGGATCACAAAGATCAGACCCGGACCCTTGACGCCCTGGAAACGGCCCAGGAAGAACACTACACCCCGCTCATACTCCGGCAGAATGCGAATTGCTGCCCCGAGGATTAACAGCAAAACAACTACTGGTGCAAGATAGGCAATCAGTCCACCCATTTCGAATGCTCCTCTGTTGTGTAACCCTGAGTTATCTCAGGGCGTGAATGCCTTGGCAGACCGGATCGGTCTAGGCCGGACGCTCAACGGGAGTCGACGGTTCGACCCTGACTTTCACGGTCAGGCCGTCAACGTCAACTACCTGCAGCAAACTGCCTTCCGCCACCGGCGTCATACTGGTCGCTTTCCAGCGCTCGCCCGCCAGGCGCACATGCCCGACAAAGTTCTCATCCCGGCGCACGAAGGTATCCAGTGCAACAGCGGTTTCGTGCAGGGTCTGCTCGATACCACTGACCGGAGCCCGTTTCCGGAGCCCGACAAAACGTGTGACGGTCCACAGGATGAAGCCGCCGGCCACCGCTGCTGTTCCTCCAATCAAAGGTAGCGAGATACGTTGATTGCTGCCGTCCATCAGGATGATTGAGCCGACCACGAAGGCGACCACCCCACCAATCCCCAGCACGCCGAAGCTGGGCATAAACGCTTCACCTACAATGAAGGCAAGCCCCAGAAGGATCAGAGCCAACCCCGCGTAATTGACAGAAAGTACCTGAAAAGCAAACAGCGCCAGCACCAGACAAATGGCGCCAATAACACCCGGGAACAGATTGCCGGGACTTGCAAGCTCAAAGATGATGCCGTAAAACCCGATGATCATCAGAAAATAGGCTACGTTGGGATCGGTGATCACCGACAGTAGGCGGGTTCGCCAGTCGGGGTCTGCGCGGGTCAGCACCACGTTGGCAGTCCTGAGTTCTCGCGGCCCGTCGGCCATTTCCACGGTGCGTCCGTCCAACTGGTCAAGCAGATCGTCCAGATCGGTGGCGACCACTTCAATCACGTTCTTTTCCAGCGCTTCGCTGGCGCCAAGATTCACGGCTTCCCGCACCGCCTGCTCTGCCCAGTCGGCATTGCGGCCATGGCGGTCAGCCAGCCCACGGATATAACTGACCGCATCCTCTAGAACCTTTCGCTCCATGGCAGAGCCGCCCCGGCGTTTTTCCCTATCATCACCGGAAGCTTCTTCCGACGACTCAGCATTTTGGTCCGACGAGCTCTTGTCCTCGCCCTCAGGCTCAGCGTTATCGTCCGGCGCACCGGGCAGTCCACCCATTTGTACCGGTGTGGCGGACCCCAGGTGAGTTGCAGGCGCCATAGCTGCGACGTGGCTGCCGTAGAGGATATAGGTGCCTGCACTGGCTGCGCGGGCGCCCTGGGGAGACACATAGGTGATAACGGGGACAGGGGAGGCGAGAATAGCCTTGATCAGGGTACGGGTTGACGCCATCAAGCCACCCGGGGTATCAATCTGGAGGATAACGACCTCTGCCCGCTCCTCACCGGCACGCTCCAGGCCCCGCACCACATAGTCCATGGTTGCTGGTCCGATGGCTCCGTCGATGCTGAGCACCAGCCCGTTTCCACCATTGCTATTTTGAGCCACCACCAGATTGGTCAGGCCTGTCAGGAGGCCGGCCGTCAAGACAGCCAACAAAAACCACGACCGACAGCCATGGCGCGCTGTTTTGGGTAGGTCACGCATAGCACTAGCCTCCCCGGACCCGACTCTGCAAATTGGTGTCGCCTAGAACAACATTCTGACCGGCTCCGCAGGGCTGTTTGCAGGACCTTCTTTGCCAGGGTTATCGCGATTCGGTTGTTCCGAAGCAACCTGTGTCAGCCGCTCCCCGATCATGCGCGGTATGCCGTCAGCCTGGTCCAGTGCCAACTCAATAGCCCGACGCTGAATTTCGAGCCCTGGCCTCTGTTGGCGGAACTCTTCAAGTTGCTCGCTGACAATACGCCAAAGGCGGTTTCTGGAGTTCTGATCGTACTCTTCGTGGGGGCGATGAACTTCCAGCCAGACCTCCTTACCTTGCATACCGAGTTTGACCGGCTGGTTAACCACCTGCACCGAGGTACCGTTTTCTACCTCGTAGACGAACCGCTCGATGTCTTCGTTATACATACGGAAGCAACCGTGACTGACCTGCATCCCCACACCAAACCGTTTGTTGGTGCCATGAATCAGATAGCCTTTCTCGCTCAACAGCAGAGCATGAGACCCCAGCGGATTGTCCGGCCCCGGCGGGAAGACCCGGGGCAAATACTCGTTTCGGGCATCATATTCGGCCCGCACCGAGGCCGGGGGATACCAGGCAGGGGATTCCAGTCGCATAGTGACCCGGGCATCCGTCAACGGTGAAGGGTTGTCGTCTGTGCCTACCCCTACAGGATAAACACTGACCTGCCCGTTGTGAAAATAGTAAAGCCGGTACTCGGCCAGATTGATGACGATGCCCTGGCGCTCTGCGTTTGGCAAAACATAGCGCCGCGGAAGGGTTATCTGGGTACCCTCGCCGGGAAGCCAGGGGTCGATACCGGGGTTGGCCTTTACGAGCTCGAGGTATCCCAGGCTGTGCTGGTTACCGATACCGGCAAACGTATCTTCATAGACCGTTTTGATCACGGAGAGCTCGCCCACCAGATCGTCGTTTAACTGCCACGAAGGCACCCTCGGCTTGTTCCCGGTTTGCTCGCTATAACCAATCTGAGGAGCCAGCAGCAATACTGCCAACATCACTAAACAGACTCTGTTGATACATCGCATATTATCTGTTCCAGTCAAGCAATTTACCCCGAGCCGCAAATCAAACGGGTTGATACGCTGCCCATATTGTTACGATCGCCAGCACGATAAAGAGCACACTTGCCCCAATTCTGGCCGTTGCCAGAGGCACTTTGTCCATTAACCACTTACCAGCCATGATAACCGGTATATTTGCTGCCAGCATACCAACGGTTGTACCTATAATCACCCAGAAGGTTTCATCATACCGCGCCGCCAGCACCACCGTCGCAATTTGTGTTTTGTCACCGATCTCGGCAATAAAAAACATGATCGTCGTGGCCATAAACGCGCCGAGCCCCAGCAATTGCGAGTCTTCGGCGTCGTCTTTGTCGGGAACCAGCAACCACAGCGCAATCGCAACAAAACTGACGGCGATAAGCCAGATTAACACGGTGTCGGGTATCCATTGTGCAACCCAGGCGCCCAGCAGGGCTGACAGACCGTGGTTAAGCAATGTCGCCACCAGAATACCAAGAATGATAGGCGTACGACGGTTGAAGCGGGAAACCAGAAAAAGCGAAAGCAGCTGGGTTTTGTCACCGATCTCGGCAATTAAGACCGCGATGGTTGAAGCGAAGAGAGCGTCCATTACAACGTTCCGGGGCGGATATTCAGACGAGAGACAACGCCACCCTCCGCCGATAGAAGGTGGCATTGTCTCAGGTCTTGTCAGTCCGTGCCGGTGGCAGGACGTGATGGCCATGGGGATGTTGCCCCAAGTATGTTGACCAGCACCCTACGGTCTGTTGAAGACCGAATGGCGACTACTCCCCCAAGAATGGAGACATAATAAATAACGCCCGCTAAAAATGCAATCAACCTCGAATTCGCCATACCGGCCAGACCGCCAGCAACACGAAGCCAGCGATCAGCCACCACGCCGTATGGAAAGCCTCTATCGTCGGCAGGCCGCCAGCATGCTCACCGTATTCCAGCGTCAGGGCCACCAGGTTTATACCATAGGCACCGCCCAATTGGCGGGTAAAGTTGATGGTGCTGGAACCGTATCCAAGCTCATGAGTTGCAAGCGGATTCAGCGCCCCGGTGGATAGCGCCGGCAACATAAAGCCAAGCCCGATGCGGCCGATAACTGCCCACAGGGCAAGCCAGCCAAAGCCTACCGACAGATCGGACATCGCGAACAGGGCGGCGGACGAGGCAAACATTGCCATGCCAAAGATGATCAGCATTCGCGGGCTGTGTTTATCCGCCATACGACCGGCAACAGGGAACGTCATGCCCAGCACAATGCCCGCTGGTAACATCATCAAACCCGCATCAGTGGCGGAGAAATCAAGCGCTGTCTGGACAAACAGGGGAATCAAATAGGTAGAGCCGAACAGGGCAAGACCGAGGGCGATCGCACCAATATTGGCATACAGAAAGCTGGGCTGACGTAGCAGCTTTATTTGCAATAGCGGGTGCGGTGCCGACCGCTCCCTCAGCACGAAAAGCACCAGCGCTATTGAGGCCACAAGCGCCCCGGCAACAATCATGGCAAGGTTGCCCGCCGGCATTTGCAAACGGTTCAAAGCATCAAGGCTGGCGAGAATTGTCACCGCCAGAAGCAGAAAACCTTTCAGATCAAACGGGTAAGACTGGAGGACGGCTGCTGGTCTGGGTAGAAATTTCCACACCATGAAAACGCCAAAGAGCGTCACCGGCACCGGTGCAAACATCACATACCGCCAATTGAACTGGTCCACCAGCACGCCGCCCAACACCGGTCCCAACGCAGGTGCGAGAATAACACCCATGCCATAAATACCCATGGCCTGGCCCCGGCGCTCCTTCGGAAAAATGCGGAACACCAGGTACATCGCCATCGGCTGCATCAGACCGGCAAACGCGCCCTGGGCCACGCGGGCGGCAATCAGGGCCTCAGGGGTAGGGCTAAAGCCTCCGACAATGGACACGGCACTGAACAGCAGCATCGCCGAGGCCAGGGTCTTGCGCAAGCCAAAGTGGTCCAGCAGCCAGCCGGTGGTCAGCATCGTGATGGTCATAGCTGCGATAAAACCGGTCGCCAGCCAGTGTGCCTGGCCCTGGCCAATGCCAAATTCAGCCATTATATCCGGTAACGCCACGTTGACGATGGTGGCACTCAGCACGGTTGATATGGTGCCCAGCATTACCGTCGCTACAGCAAACCATCGCCAGCGTTCGCCATACCGGGAACGCAGGGCTTCAAGGGAATGGTCGGACAGGAGAACCCCCCGGCGAGATTGACCCCGTTATTTGAGACGGTCGCCGTTCACCATGATTTGGTTAAAAACGCCCAAAGCGACGTCGATATCGTTCTCACTGACGCCTTCCAGCATCTCGTCCCGAAGTTTCTTGGCGCGGGCGTTCAAGTCGTCCATGAATGATTCACCCGCTTCGGTCAGATGCAAGCGCCGGGCACGACGATCCTTCTGGCAAAGCCGACGTTGGATCAGGCCCTGTTCTTCAAGACTGTCCAGAAGCCGCACCAGGGTCGGATTTTCAATCGCCATAAGGCTTGCTAGCTCGCGCTGTGTCGAGCCCTCGCCACCTCGCTGGAGGTACACCATGGTGGTCCAGCGGGCCTGGGTTACACCCAGGTCTTTGAGGCGCTCATCCAGCAATTTGCGCCATCGGCGGGTCACTCGGGCAACTGCAAAGGGAAACTGGTCTCTCATAGCTTCGTGCTCCATCCCGATTCTCTTTATCATTGAAATATGATCAACAGGTAATACTAGTAAGCTAACCATTGCAATGAAAACAGAAAAGCAAGTGCACACTAAATGAGGGAAAACCGAAAGCGGCCAGCCGAACGCTAACTGGCCCTCTGGTATTCGTCGCTCAAAGCGGAAGAATCAGAGCTTCCGTATTGGAATTCATCGTTGCGCGGGTCAATCTCCGCCAATACCGATGAAGCTTCGGGCATGGTGGCCACAAAGTGACCCTGATCCGCCACCGGAATGTCGTAGGTGGTCCGGATACGGTGGGTGGTAAACATCACCAGCATTACCAGGACTACAGCGCTGCCAAGAAACAAGCCCCGGGGGCCAAGCAGGCCAACCAGCTCAGCCATCACAATCGGGCCTATCACGCTGCCTATGCCATAACTCAACAACAAGGTGGCGCTGGCAGCCACAATACGGTGGTGCTCCATCCGGTCATTGGTGATTGCGACCGCGATGGGATAGAGCGTGGCGGAAAGCCCCATAAAGACACCTACCGCCAACATAAGCAGCCATAGGTTCGTGGCGCCCAGCACTGCTGCAACCACAGCCGAACCCGCTGCGACCAGTGCAACCCAGCACATAACCCGCCGCCGGTCCAGACGGTCGCAGATAATACCCAGAGGCCAGGCCACCAGCATCGCCGACACAATCGCTGTAGCCATGAAAATTGAGGTTTGGGTTACATTCAAGCCAATCAGGGTGGCGTAAACCGGTCCCATGGCATAGAACGAGCCCACCAACACACCACAAGTCAACGACCCCGCCACACCTGTAGAGGATTCCCGGAACAGCGTGAAAAAAGACATACGCTCTACCGCCTCGATACGTGGCGCCTCCATCCGGGTCAGGGCCAGCGGTATAAGAGCCAAAACCAGAAGAATGGCGGCTATGGTGAACGGTGTAAAACTGGCTGGATCGCCAAAGTTGACGATCAGTTGCCCGCCAGCGGCGGACAAATAAAATACGATCTGATATACCGCAAACAGGGCGCCCCGGTTGGCATTGGTTGCGCGGCTACTGAACCAGCTCTCAATGACAACCAGCACAGCCGCAATGCTGAAACCGGACAACGCCCGCAGAAATGCCCAGAACACCACCGATATCGCCATCGGGTAGAGCAATGCAGCAACGGCCGCCAACGCGGCAAACGCGGCAAACGCGCGAATATGGCCAACACGACCGATTACCCGGTTGACGTATAACGTGCCAAAAACAAAACCAATGGAATAACACACCAGGACCCAGCCAATGGTGGCCGGGTCAACAGCTTCGATGCTCATTCGGATGCCGAGCAGCGTCATCAGAAACGCATTGCCACTCACCAGCAACACAATACTGAATATCAAAGCTGATAATGACGTGACCATTCGGGTCATCCGGCATACTCCAATCACGGGGGAACAAAAAAGGACCTGCCACGAACATAGCAGGCAAGGGGTCATGATGCCCATTCGCCTATTAGACCAGCCTGGCTCTTCGCGCGCTATTACGCATATGCCGAAACATTTCTCCCCGCAGCCATAACAGGCTCCCCGACCGGTGTTTCACATTGTTTTACATTAATACGTCGTAACACACGACCCTATCCTAAAGCTGATAACATAAAATTTCCTGATCAGGGATTGTTCAGAATTTTGTCAGCCAACATGAAGAGCCCATCGTCATGAAGAAAACGGAATGGCCCATCCGCTGGGACTTACTGCTTCGCTACCGCCTCATAGAGATTATTGCGTTGTGGGAAGGGCGGCTAACCACCAATCACATCTGCCACGGTTTCGGCATCGGACGCCAGCAGGCCTCAAAAGATATAAATACCTATCTTCGCGAGCTGGCGCCGGGCAACCTGGTGTATGACCGCCATCTCAAAGGTTATGTACCGGCCCCGGACTTTCATCCGGTGGTCACACGGGGTCACTCTGAAGAGTACCTCGATCTGATCGCCCGTAACGATGCCCTCAGCCAGACCTTCGAATCGCTCGATATCGGTTTGCCCAACAGCACCGTTGTGAGCATTCCGCGGCATCTCGCCGAGCCCGCGGTGGTGCGCGCAGTTGTTGCCGCTACCCGTCAGGGCAGACGCCTGGAAGCCGACTACTTTTCGCTGACTGAGCCGCAAAGCGTGAGACGGATCATCGAGCCCCACACGCTGGTCTACAGCGGTGAGCGCTGGCATGTTCGCGGCTGGTGTGAGCAGCGGGGTGTTTACCGTGACTTTATCCTGAGCCGGTTCCGAGGCACGCCGAACATCCTCAACGAGCGCGGACGTCACACGGTGCACCAGGACGAAGACTGGAACCGCCAGGTAACCGTTGAACTTCGGCCAGACCGGCGGCTTTCGCCCGCCCAGCAAGCCATCATCGCCGTTGATTATGGTATGGAGAACCAGCGCCTGAAACTGCAAACCCGAGGCGCACTGGTCCGTTATCTGATTTCATTGGTGGGAATACGTCCTCACATGGTTGATCCGGATCCGTTAGTTCAGCAACTGGAGCTGGCAAATCGCGAAGCGGTTGCAGAATGGGTTGGAACCCGCAAAGTCAATCGTGAGGAGCTGGCAGAAAGCTGCTAATCTGAGGTAAATCAACCGTATTCGGGTGCACTATCCTCAATTTACAGAGCCTTCTCGCCGCCATACCACTAGCGCTCGGGTGCCTCGTGTTTTTTTTGGCCGGCAACCTCAGTGCAGCTGACTGTGGCACCGATAGCACCCCCATTGCCCAGATTCAGGGTAATGGTGATGTGTCGCCACTGGTCGGTGAAACAGTGACTGTGGAAGGCATTATGACTCTGGACGCTCGCAGCGACGGTGGATTCCAGGGCTTTTACCTCCAGCAGGCCGATCATCAGACCGACAAAAACCCTCGCAGCTCCGAAGCGCTTTTTATCTACACGCCTGAAACCGGCGGCCAACCTGGCCATAGCATCCGCGTGACCGGTCTGGTGAAGGAATACCACGGCCTGACCGAACTCGTTCGTATCACTGTCCTGAAGGACTGCGGTGCTGCGCCGCTCCCCGCCGCTATCCCTGTACAACTGCCCTGGCCTGAGGGTGCTCACCCTGAACATCTCGAAAACATGCGCATCAGTATCAGCCAGCCTTTGACGGTGATTGATCATTACAATCTGGGTCGTTACGGCGAACTTACGTTGGCGCCGAGCCTTCAATTTATTGCAACCCAGACGATTGCGCCGGGGCCTGGCGCAGTGGCACTTGCTCGGACTCAACAGGCCACACGGATCACACTTGATGATGGTCTTGGCAAACGACACCCAGAACCCGTGCCCTATCCGGCACCCGGGCTGGCACTTGACCATACGGTTCGCGCGGGAGATCGCGTTCGTCGGCTCCAGGGCGTGCTGGACTATCGTTTCGGGAGTTGGCGGCTACAACCACTATCAACACCCGAGTTTCAGGCGGTCAATCCGAGACCGGAACCACCCCGGCGACCGGAAGGCAGTTCTCTGCGCATTGCGACAATGAATCTGGAAAACTATTTCAACGGCGATGGTGACGGCGGAGGCTTCCCCACAGTTCGCGGCGCTGGCAGTCAGGCCGCGCTGAAACGACAGACCGCGCGCCTGGTCGCCACCTTGACCAGCCTGAATGCGGATATTATTGCCGTGATGGAAATCGAGAACGACGGCAGCGGGCCTGAGAGCGCCGTTGCCCGGCTCGCTGCCGCCATGGGGGAGAATTGGCATTTCTCGGTGTCCGGACAACACCATCACGATGTTATCCGTTCAGCTTTTCTGTTCGATTCCAGAAAAGTGGAGGTCAACAGTGCGCCCAAAAACATTGCCACCGGCCCGTTCAAAAATGCGGGGCGAGCGCCATTGGTTCAGACCTTCCGGGTGCCGCACAGTGCCCGCAGGATTCGAGTGGTTGCGACCCACTTCAAATCCAAAAGTTGCCGGGGCGCAAAAGGCCTGAACCGGGATCAGAACGACGAACAGGGCTGCTTTGGAGCCACTCGAACCCGAGCCGCCGAAGCGGTGATCGACTGGCTGGCCAAGACCCCACCGGAAGCAAATAACCCGTTGGATTCTGACAGCGGTATTGATGTTGGCACCCTGATCACCGGTGACCTGAACAGCTACGCCATGGAACCGCCTCTGACGCGCTTCCGCGATGCTGGCTTTGTGGATCTAATCAGACACTTCCAGGGCCTTGAAAGTTACAGCTATCGCTACCGAGGCGGCGCTGGCACGCTCGATTACATGCTCGCGGATGCAACCCTCACACCCTACGTGATAAACGCCGCAAGCTGGGCGGTGAACGCCGATGAGCCTCCGGCGCTGGGTTATCAGGACCAGTCCACGCTGGCATCAGTGCCCTGGCGGTCGTCCGATCACGACCCGATCGTCTTGGACCTCGCACTTTAGGCCGCCCGCCCAATTGTCCGGTCACCTTCAACACTCACACGACAAACTAATCAATACCAATCAGTTTGTGCATCTGCAGGGTCAGCCGCCAGCGTGGGTGCGCCAGGCAATATTCAGCGGCCTTTCGGGTATTGCTCTGTTTGATCACATCCTCCCCCTGCACCGGCGCTGCTGGTGAAGCCATCGGTGACACAAAATAATGGCTGGCCTGAATGTGCTCAAATGTTTGCGGCATGGCCTTGGGCTGAGGAAATACCATCTTGAGCTCATCACAGCGGGTGATCACCACCGGGGCATCCGCTTTAGGCGCGACACACAGCCAATCGATACCGGCGGGCGCCGGGAGTGTACCGTTGGTCTCTACCCCGACTGCAAAACCGCGCTGGTGGAAACATTCAATCAGCGCTTCATCCAGTTGCAGCAGCGGTTCGCCTCCGGTACACACCACATAGGGCTGGCCTGGCGCGTCTGGCCAGAGTGCGGCAATGTGGTCCGCCAGCGCCAGGGCAGACTCAAAACGGCCACCGTTCTGGCCGTCGGTGCCGACAAAATCAGTATCACAGAAATTACACACAGCCGTGGCTCGGTCGGCTTCCCGCCCGTTCCAGAGGTTGCACTTGCTGAAGCGACAAAACACCGCCGCCCGCCCGGCCTGGGCGCCTTCACCCTGCAGCGTGTAGAAGGCTTCCTTAACGCGATACATCAGGCGCCCCCTTTGTCATTGTGCTCATAGCGCACTGGATCCTTGAGGCCGTGAGCCGCAAAAGCTTCGAGCCGCTCAGCGCAGGAACCGCAAACACCGCAGGCGAGATCACGCCCGTTGTAGCAGGTCCAGGTCTGGCTATAGTCCAGGCCCATGGTAATGCCTTCGGCCAGAATGCCAGTTTTATCTGATCGGATATAGGGCGCCTCAATCCTCACCGGCTCATAGTTGGCGACCCGACAGGCCGCATCCATCTTCTCAACGAACTCCGGCCGGCAATCTGGGTAGATAGCATGATCACCACCGTGAGCTCCGTACCAGACCGCCACTGCGCCTGCAGTAACCGCGTAACCGGTGGCAAGGGAGAGCAAGATCATATTGCGATTGGGCACCACTGTCGCCTTCATGCTCTGCTCAGCATAATGGCCTTCTGGCACGTTGATATCGTCGGTCAAAGCTGAGCCGGCCATGACTGTCCTTAACGCCCTGATATCAACCACCTGATGCGGAATTTCCAGGTTTGCACAAACCGCACGGGCACAGTCCAGCTCGCGGACATGGCGCTGGCCGTAATCGAATGATAGTGCGTGCACCTCGTAGCCTTCCGACCGGGCGCGATGCAACAGGGTGAAGGAGTCCATACCTCCGGAATAAATCACCACAACGGATTCAGACATAACCTCAAATACTCTTATCTGAACGGCTCCAGGAGCCGGGGTGGATCGTGGGCTCATGGCATCTCTGCCTGGCCACAACGGAACTGTCATAAAACCAGTGGACATATTGTAACAGTGCGGTGACAGGATAGGTTCGCGTCCTTCAGAATAGACAGTTACACTTTGCCAACAACAAACTTATAACAACCGTGCGGTATGACAGTTCAAACCATCCCTGCTTTTTTAGATTTTGAAGCATCCAGCCTCGACCTGATCGCCAGTTACCCGATTGAAGTTGGCGTGTGCATGCCCGACGGCTCGCTTCACAGCTGGCTGATTCGCCCCCATGTGCTCTGGCTGAACTGGTCTGAGAGCGCTGAACAGGTGCACGGCATTGCTCGCACAACGCTGGAGCGGGAGGGTCTGGAAATCAGCGAGGTCACTCACACCCTCAATGAATTGCTGTCCGGGCAGGTTTTCTGTGATGCCTGGACATTTGACAGCTTCTGGCTGCATCGGCTGTACAAAACAGCCAATGTGACGCCGTCATTCCAGCTTGAGTCGGTTTCAATGCTGCTTTCAGCACCGGAAATGCAACGCTGGGCAGACACTCGTCACCGGGTCATCGGCGAACTCGGCCTGCCAATACACCGGGCAGCCAATGATGCGTTGATTCTCCAACGGACCTGGCAGGAAGTCACGCTCGAATCCAGCTCAGGTGGCAAGAGCGACGTACGCTGATGTTAAGTCATCGAATTATGTTACGTCAGCGACATCCCGGCACATACTTTCCAGACAAAAAAAAGCGCAGCCTAATCAGGGTGCGCTTATAAAAAGGAGAGATCCACACAGCAACTGACAAAAGACCAAGCTGCTGTGGATTGCACAACGTAAAACACGTGACGAGAAGAATTATCTACGCCGCCAGACGCCACGTCTGTAGGGGTTTGCCGAGATTTGCAAAAATTGTGATTGAGAGGACACTGGTTTGGTAATGGTCGTCGGACAAGCAAAATTTCCGCTGTTTGAAATCGTCCGGCCAAGCGATACACTGATGATGTTGGTTACCAGACAGTTCTAAATTGTTTTGGGCCGAGCTCTGCTGGCCCCATGAATTTAATGATATCCGAGATTTTATAGATGACGAGAAATCAGATTAAACATTTTAATTATCAGATAACTTATCGAAAAATGCCCGGCAACTTTGGTCAGCGTTTACCGGCAATGGTTATCGATAACTAACGGCTTTCGGTCTGTGCCCGGGAGTCCATGAGCGACCGGGTACGCTTCTTCGCGATAAACCCCGGCGCTTCAGGTTCCGGGGTTTTTTAGTTTTTGCAGTCGCAAAACGGCGAGGAGAAGATTATGAGAAAACAAACCACTGCACGCCCGGCAAATCAACCCGGGGGCCAACGCACCGGTCCGATCCGCCATCCGGAAAAATTGCCCCTGCTGGATGCGATCTGCAAAAAACTCAACCAACGGGTTAATCTGGATGATGAACAACGGGTGCTCGGTGTTTATGAGCGCGGCTGGATTCTGAAAGGCGTGTTAGGCAACCCGAATGGTGCAGAAGCGCGCTATATAAAGGCGTTGGCCAACCGCTATAATTCCTGGGTTGCCCGCCAGGTTGCATAATCCGCCAACCGGGCTCGACCACGTGGAAAATGCCGCTGAAAGCTACGTGGTCGTATGCATTGCAGAGCGTGCCTGAAATAGTGGGGCTTAAAAGCGTTAGTAGGAGTTGTGGTCTTGCATGCACCAATTATCCATAAAGCCTTTTTTACGGTCGATCATGCGCTCATAAGTGGCAATGATAATGCTGGCGTGGGGCGCTCTGGTCAGGCGAAGCGTTTCGATACGGCGCTCAAGGCGGGCGACTTCATCACTCAGCCGCCGACAAACATGGGAGCGAACACTGTCGTGCTGGTCAAGGTTCACAGGGGTATGGCCCGAAAGCCGATTGTCGAGGTGCATATCCATCACAGTCTCATCCATTGAGGTATTCCTTTCGAACTGGTACTGCCATGTTATCCAGTTTAAGTCATGAAATACTGCATGACTGTCAGACAAAACGCAATAAACATGAACATATATTCATACTATCAAAGCGCGGCACACAAATACCTGACGCCCGAAGCCCTGCTATAGTTCCCTGAATAACTACATTACCGGAGGTCAAGCCCATGCACCCGACTTCAGTCGCGGACACGCTACGAGAGTATCTTTCTTTACTGGAATTGCTGGATGATGCCTACTGGGAGGCCGGTACCATTAATCACAAGGACATGATCTACGACATCATCAGCATCTTCAGCCAGGAAGTAGCCGAGCTGAACAAGCTGAGCGTGATGGACCACCATTATCCTTATGAGGTGATCACCGAAGGTATCCGGAGAGTAGTTCCCAAACTCGAACAGCTGGACGATTTCAGAGAGGAAGTCATTCAGCGCACTCAGACCCTCACCGATTTCAGGGATATTCTTTCATCTGTACTCGCCATTCTCGAAGAGCAACTCCGGACCGTGTAATCACGCGGCAACCAAAGGTCTCTGGTGTTCCGGCCTGAGCGGAAACTCACGGCATACGGTGTAGACAAAACGGGCAAGGGCGGGTAGCTGGTGGGCAAATATCGGTAACCCGTTATTGAGCAGACTGACGGAAATATCACGGGCCGAATCGGCCCAGCAAAATTTATTGATCAGCCCTACATGGCCAAATGCGTGCCGGCTTTGCTGGCCCCAGAGGCCGACCGGGTTACCACCCAGCATCAGGCCCGCACTGAACCGCATGGGAATCATCATGGTGCGGTCAATCTGCAACGAACCATATTGCTGGATGGCGCTGTGGATGGTCATCGGGTCACAAATCCGCTTACCCTGCCAAACCCCACCATTCAGCATCATCTGAAAGAAGCGCCCCATCTCCTCTGCGGTGCCACACAAATTTCCCGCTGGAATAACAGCGTCCTGGAAGCGCGGGTCATTAACCACCTGCTCAACCGTGCGAATGTCACCGCCCAGTGCCCGGTTCACTATCCAGGAAACCGGGAAACGCGGAGTCGGGCCGGTGGCATAGGTCAGTGCCAGTTCATGCACCTGTTCTGGCGAGATCCCGTAACTGAACCATTTCATTCCCATGGGCTGGCGAATATGGGTATCGAGAAAGCTTTCGATGCTCTCTCCGGTCACCTTTTCAAGTATCCGCTGCAATACGTAACCGCCGGTAATGGCGTGGTAGGCGACCTTGGTTCCGTCCACCTCTACCGGCTCCGCTTCGCAAAGCAGGCGCCAGATTTCATCTTTCTGCCACAGCACGTCAATGGGCGTGCCCCGGGGGATGGCCGGTATCCCGCCACGATGGGAAAGTATCTGGTGAATGGTAATGGTGCGCTTGCCACCCTGGGCAAACTCGGGGCAATAATAGGATACCGGGTCCAGCAAATTGACTTGCCCCTGTTCTACCAGGATGTGAATCAGCAAGGCAGTTACCGCTTTGGAAGCGGAGAAGTAGCAGAAAGGCGTATCGGTGGTCATGGGCACTTTGGCCGAATCTCCGGTATCCCGCGGGCCATTACCGGCGGCGTGCCCAATCGACCGGTGCAGGATCTGCTCGCCCCGGTGCCGGACTGAAAGCTGCATTCCAGGGTGAGTACCCGTCTGGTATAACCGCTCCACGCTTTGCCAGATGGCGTTGACAGAGCTTTCACTGACGCCGACAGCGTCCGGGTTTTCTCCCTCCTGGTCCCGAAATGTAACGGAGTCCAGATCCCGGGGTACTACACAGGTATTAAGGGCGCGGCGGGCAAGTCGATTCATCAGGTT
>JBBQMX010000002.1:0-14126 GCA_038329375.1 Pseudomonadales bacterium
AGCTTTGGGCGTTGGTGATGGAAAAAGCTTCCACCAGGCCATCCTCTGCGGTGGCTTCGACAGTCAGGCCCGGGGCCAGATCCTTGATGCCCTGCTCATGGAGCGAGTTTACCGGCACCGTTGCGGAAGCAGGCCAGATGCCCGCCAGTACGCCGCCGCTGGCAATCTTTACGGTGTGACCCCGACTGTACTGTTGATCCAGCGGAAGGTCCTGGTCCTCGCGGTGTTCCTGATATTCGTCGGTCTCGTGCAACTTCTGGTGCAGAGTGCCCCCGAAAGCCACGTTCATTTCCTGAAAGCCGCGGCACAGGCCCAATACAGGAACGCCTGCAGCAATCGCCGCCCGGATTAGCGGCAGGGTGGTGGCGTCGCGCTGGGGGTCGTGAAGGGTGTTTGGGGCACTGGATGGACCCTGATAATGATGAGGCTCGATATTGGATGGGGAACCGGTCAACAGAATGCCGTCGAGAGCACTCACTAACTGATCAGGTGGCAAGGCATCACCCAAAGCGGGAATCACCAGAGGAATGCCGCCAGCACCCTCGGCCACCGCGCGGACGTATTTTTCGCCAACAGAAAAAGCCGGGTTACGCCCCGGTATTTGCTGGCTACAGGCACTGACACCAATCAGCGGTCGCGTCGAGTTGGCAGAATCAAGGGCTTGGGGCATACCAAATATCTACTCCAGGAAAGCATTGTGGCCCGGATAACCCGAAACAAACTTCTGCTACTATTACTGATGTTTTTACCGTTGAAAACAAGCAATATTTAGCATCATGTGTCGCCCTACGCCAGGGATTTTTTAGCGGCATATCCGGTAGCTGTATGTTTTGGTTGCAAAGGCCGATTGAAAGCCGGATAAAGAGCGCTCAAGGCTCGGTGAAACGGCGTTTTGGCAAGACCCTGTGGACAGTGTAAGCACAGGAACATAGTGACTGTATAAGGTTTCTGTTATGAGTTCCGGTTCTGCGAACGCCAAAGCGTTTCTCCAGGCACACCCCGAGTTGCAGTTTATTGACCTGCTGATTCCTGACATGAACGGCATCGTACGCGGCAAGCGAGTGGACCCCTCCTCCTTGCTGAAGGTGTTCGACAAGGGCATTGCGTTGCCAGCTTCCATCTTCGGTATGAATATCCAGGGCACCACCGTTGAAGAAACCGGGCTGGGTCTGGATATTGGTGAAGCTGACCGGGTCTGCCTGCCCATTGCCGGCTCGCTTACCATGGAGCCCTGGCAGAAACGGCCCACCGGCCAGCTGCTGTTGACCATGTACGAACTCGATCGCAAGACGCCTTTTTTTGCCGACCCCCGGGTGGTGCTGCAGAATATCGTCAAGCGTTTTGCTGACCTGGGCCTCACTCCTGTCGCGGCGTTTGAACTGGAATTCTACCTGATTGATCAGGAGAACCTGTCCGGCCGGCCGCAGCCTCCGAAATCACCGATGTCGGGCAAGCGCCCGGCCGGTGTGCAGGCCTATTCCATCGACGACCTGGACGAGTACGCCGAGTTCTTGGCCGATGTGCTGGATGCAGCTCGTGAACAGGACCTTCCCGCGGATGCGCTGGTGGCAGAATCCGCGCCCGGCCAGTTCGAGGTTAACCTGCATTATGTGGCCGATGCGGTGCAGTCCTGTGATCATGCCACGCTGCTCAAGCGCCTGATCAAGAACATGGCCTACGACCATGAGATGGACACCACGTTCATGGCCAAGCCCTATCACAACCAGGCGGGCAGTGGCATGCACCTGCATGTCAGTTTGATCGACCTTGATGGCAAGAACGTATTCGCTGGTGATGCCAACGCGCCCAACGACCTGCTGCGCTGGGCCGTGGGCGGCCTGGCTGAAACCATGAACGACTCAATGGCGATGTTCTGCCCCAACATCAACTCTTATCGCCGTTTCAGCCCGGAATATTATGTCTCCAGCGCGCCTACCTGGGGCGTGGACAATCGCACCGCAGCGCTGCGGTTACCGGGTGGTGACCCCGACGCACTGCGTATCGAGCACCGGGTGGCTGGTGCGGATGCCAACCCGTATCTGGTGATGGCGGCGGTATTGGCGGGCATCCATTACGGCATCTCCAACCGGATTGAACCACCCCCGATGACGGTCGGCAACGCCCATGAACAGCATGAGGCGACACTGGTGAATAACCTGCGGGATGCCCTGCGCGGGCTGACCCAATCACCGGTGATGAACGATTATCTGGGTACCCGGTTTCTGGATGTGTTCGCCGCCTGCAAGGAGCATGAGCTTACCGAGTTCGAGATGACCATCTCTGACCTGGAGTATCTCTGGTATTTGCATACCGTCTGATTATTCCAGCATCAGCCAGGTGGCTTTCAGCTCGGTGTATTTGTCGAACGCGTGCAGAGACTTGTCCCGACCATTTCCTGATTGCTTGAAACCGCCGAAGGGCGCCGTCATATCACCACCGTCGTAGTGGTTGATCCAGACACTGCCAGCCCGCAGCGCCTTGGCAGTTTTCATCGCGGTGTTGATATTGGATGTCCAGACCGCAGCGGCCAGGCCATAGATCGAGTCGTTGGCAATGGCGATGGCCTCTTCGGCGGTGGTGAAACCGATCACTGACAGCACCGGGCCGAAGATTTCCTCCGAGGCAATGCGCATCTGGTTGCTGACGCTATCAAACACCGTCGGTTGCACAAACAGCCCGCCGGTGTCCTGCATGACTTGCTGTCCGCCTTCTACCAGCCTGGCGCCTTCGTTCTGGCCAATCTCGATATATTTAATAATACGGTCCAGCTGCTGCTGATCAACAATGGCCCCTGACGTGGTCGCCGGGTCCAACGGGTGACCGGGTTTCCATGCCTTCAGTGCCGCGCTGACCATGCCGACGAAACGCTCGCGGATACTCTCTTCTACCAACAGCCGCGTGCCGGCAGTGCAGACCTCGCCCTGATTGTAGGCAATGGCGCTGGCGGCTTCGGCGGCAGCTTTTGCGAGGTTGGGGGCATCGGCGAATACTATGTTGGGGCTTTTGCCACCCGCTTCCAGCCAGACCCGTTTCATGTTCGATTGCCCGGCGTAAATCATCAGTTGTTTGGCGACGGCGGTAGAACCGGTAAACACCAGACAGTCCACGTCCATATGCAGGGCCAAGGCCTTGCCCACAGTATGGCCGTAGCCCGGCAACACGTTGAATACACCCGCCGGAATGCCAGCCTCTTGCGCCAGGGCGGCGAAGCGGATGGCGGTCAGTGGGGATTTCTCCGAGGGCTTCAGAATCACGGAATTACCGGTAGCCAGGGCCGGGGCAATTTTCCACGCCGCCATGATCATCGGGAAGTTCCAGGGCACGATGGCGGCGACTACGCCGATCGGCTCCCGTGAAATCATGCCGATCTGGTCATGGGGCGTGGTGGCCAGCTCACCGTAAACCTTGTCAATGGCTTCAGCGGTCCAGTGGATGGCCCGGGCAGCGGCAGGTACATCCCCGTTCGTTGCGTTGCTGATGGGTTTGCCCATATCGAGGCATTCCAGCAGCGCAAGTTCATCCCGGTGCTCAAGTATCAGCTCGGCAAAACGTATCAGCACGTTCTTGCGCTGGACCGGAGCCAGCTGGCTCCATTCACCCGACTCGAATACCTGCCTTGCGGCGGTGACCGCCAGCTCGGCATCCGCCAGGTCACAACTGGCCACTTCGGCTATTACACGGCCGTCGAGGGGGCTGATACAGGCAAAGGTGGCGCCGCTGAGGGCGGGCTGAAAATGGCCGTTGATATAAGCCTGGCCGTTAACAGAGAGACTTGCGGCAAGTTGCTGCCATTGTTGCTGGGTTTGGGGGGTCGACATGGTGGCCTCGTGGTGGATTCTGATCGCTCAATCATAACAACAACTTCGCACAAGAGCGCATAAGACCACTGCTTCCCAGATTCCTTTTGCTGACATAGACTGAGCTTCTTTCCAGCCACATCCCACTAACGTTATACCCATAGCAAGATCATTATGACCCAGACTTCTCCGGTTCCCTCGTTGTATGCGGCTACCGCCAACTCTGCTCCTGAGCGTCCTGCATTGCAGGGTTCTGAGCAGGCGGATGTCTGTGTGATTGGCGCTGGCTTTACCGGGCTCTCCACCGCGCTGTTTCTGGCGGAAGCGGGGTTCCGGGTCATTGTGCTCGAAGCGGTGACTGTGGGCTGGGGGGCGTCAGGCCGCAACGGCGGGCAAATCGTCAACAGCTACAGCCGCGATCTGGACGCCATTGAAAAGCAGACCAGTCCTGGTCACCTAAAACTACTGGCGGATATGGCCTTCGAAGGCGGTCAAATTATCCGCCAGCGGGTGGCGCAGTACGGGATCAGCTGTGACCTCAAGGACGGTGGTATTTTTGCTGCGATAACCCCGCAGCAGCAGGGCCACCTGGAGGCTCAGGAAAAGCTCTGGCGCCGCTTTGGTTATGACCAGCTGGAGCTCCTGGACAGCAAAGCCATTGGCCAGCGTATCGGCAGCGACCGCTATGTCGGAGGCGCCCTGGATCATACCGGGGGCCATATTCACCCCCTGAATCTGGCATTGGGCGAAGCCGCAGCCTTTGAATCCTTGGGTGGCGTGATTTATGAGCATTCACCGGTCACCGCCCTCAATCCGGGCGAGCCTGCAGAAGTTGTCACGGTGCAGGGCCGGGTCAGGGCGAGGTTTGTGGTGGTGGCGGGCAACGCCTATCTCGGGGGGCTGATCCCCCAATTGGGCGCCAAGTCGATGCCCTGTGGCTCCCAGATCATTGCTACCGAGCCGCTGGACGCCGAGCTGGCAAAGCGAATGTTGCCGGAGGACAACTGCGTGGAAGACTGCAATTACCTGCTGGACTACTACCGGCTGTCGGGCGATAAACGCCTGATTTATGGCGGCGGCGTGGTGTATGGCGCCCGGGACCCGGACAACATAGAACGGTTGATTCGCCCCAATATGCTGAAAACCTTCCCTGAGCTGGCCGGTGTGAAAATTGACTACAGCTGGACCGGCAATTTCCTGCTCACCCTGTCCCGGTTGCCGCAACTGGGTCGCTTGGAAAACAATATCTTCTACTCCCAGGGCTGTTCCGGGCACGGGGTCACCTTTACCCACGTCGCGGGCAAATCCCTGGCGCTCGCTATTCAGGGCCAGACCGATCGCTTTGACGCCTTTGCCAGCCTGCCGCATTATCCGTTCCCCGGCGGCCGCCTGTTCCGGGTTCCCTTTACCGCGCTTGGCGCCTGGTATTACGGATTGCGTGACCGGCTGGGGATTTGACCTGGCACTCAACCGCTGGCACCCCCTGCCTGTCAACTGTTAATATTTGTTACCGGCGCCGAAGGATCTTCGTACCGGTCCAATGAGACTATCTGGATTGTTAATGGAAAAATCAACGCTGCTAGCGGCCCAGCCTATCTATAACAGGCGAAACCAGATCGAAGCCGTAGAGCTGCTTTACCGCAACAATGACGGTGAAAGTGCGTTGAGTGTGGGGGAGTACCGTGCGACCAGTGAGCTGCTGTTTAATTTGTGCACCGGTGTTACCGACCAGGCTGATTACTACAACTGCGATGTCTATATCAATGCCTCGGCGGATTTCCTGATCTCGGGTGCATTCATGCCCATTGATCCGAGCCGTGTTGTCATTGAGCTGGTAGAACGTATTACGCCTACGCCGGAGTTAATTCGTTCGGTGCATAAGTGGCATGAGAAGGGTTTTCGGTTTGCGCTCGACGATTTTGACTTCAGTGAAGCCTGGCGGCCGTTGCTGGATTACGCCTCTGTTATTAAAGTTGACCTGTCGCAATTCACCGAAGACGTCATTGTTCATGAACGTTCCAAATTGCTGGGCTACCCGTTGCTCTGGCTGGCGGAGCGGGTTGAGGAAGAGGCCCAGCGAGACCGATTCATGGAGCTCGGGTTTGACCTTTTCCAGGGCTATTTTATGGCGCGCCCCAAGCTTATTGTCGGGCGCAAGCTGGACCCTTCCGGTTGGCAGCTTGTCCGGGTGGTATCGATTTTGTATCAGGCCGAGCCGGATTTTGACGAGCTCACCGAAGTGCTGTCCTCTGACCCCTCCCTGTCTATCAGTCTGATCAGGATTGTCAACAGCCCGTTTTACCGCTCACAAACCACCATCTCCTCCATTCGTGAAGTTATCGTCCGTCTCGGTATTGATCACCTGCGGCAATGGGCAACGTTAATCAGCGCCCTCAATGCCAGCTCCACCGAGCAAGCGCGCCTGGTACTGGTAAGGGCCAGCGCTTGCCAGGCACTGGCAAAACACATGGAGAGCCACCAGGTTGAGCCCTCTACGGCGTTTCTTACGGGCCTGCTGTCCGGAGTGGACGTTATGATGGGCATCGAACCCGAGATGTTTCTGCAGCAGATTAACGTGGACGAGTCCGTGCAGCAGGCCATCACGGATTACCAGGGGCCGATGGGCAAGCTGCTAAAACTGGTTGTGGATATCGAACAGGCGGTGGCCTTGAACCGGGAGCTCGACCGTTTCGATTACCGTATGTTGATGCTGTACGGTCAGTCCGCCAGGGAAGTGCGGACTCTGTTGCGGGAACTAGGCGCGCCAAATGCGCGGAGCTGAGGCGCTGAATTACAGGGTCACATCCCGATGATTGGCCTCAAAATCCTCCAGCTCTACGTTGATAGCGTTGGTGGAGAGAATCACTTCGTATAATGAGTACACCAGCGAAACCGACAGCAGTACCAGGCTGGCTCCGAACAGCACCACGCCGAGCATTTGCCCGCCCAGAAAAACCGCAAACATCGACAGGGTACAAACCAGAAAACTGAGTACGCCGAAGGCTTGCATGCCGCGGGTCAGGAGTATGCGCTTGCGCAGCATGCCGAGTTGTCGGGCAATGAGTTGCTCGTTCTCCTCACCGTCCATCTGTTTGAGCTGGCGGATCAGCTGGGCCAGCACCAGAAATCGATTGGTGTACGCCAGCAGCAACAAAGAGATAGCCGGGAACAGTAAGGCAGGGGTGGTCAGCGTCATCGGAACGTCCTTTCAGTCGAGTCGCAATCAAATCAAACGGTTGGCAAAAACAACGAAAATGCTGACGCAGCCGTGGTTACTGGCCGCCGAAAAACACTCTCAGGCTGTTCTGGTAGGTGGTCTTTACCACTTCATCGATCGGCAGCTCTTTTACCTCGGCAACTTTCTCCGCCACAAAAGCAATGTAGAACGGTGCGTTTTCCTTGCCCCGGTAAGGCGCCGGGGTCAGGAAGGGTGAATCGGTTTCCAGCAACAACTGTTCAATGGGCGTCATGCGGATAATGTCACGCACGTTCTCCGCCTTGTTGAAGGTGGAGATACCGTTGAAGCCAAGACACCACCCCTGGCCCAGTGCGTAGCGGGCAAGGCCGGGGCCGGAGGTGAAGCTATGTATCACGCCCCGGCGCTTCAGGGTGCCTTCGAATTCGCTGAGGATCTCGATAGTGTCTTCGTCGGCATCGCGGCTATGGATCACCACCGGGCGGTCGGTATCGCAGGCGATCTGGAGTTGCCGGCGAAACACGTCCCGTTGCACGTTGCGATCGGCGTTGTCGTAAAAATAATCCAGCCCGATTTCGCCTACGGCGACCATTTTTTCATGGCCTACATGGGCGCGAATTTCCGCTTCGGCTTCATCGGTGTAGCTTTCAGCATCGTGGGGATGCACACCCTGAGTGCCGTAAACCCAGGGGGCGACCTGCGCCAATTCACGCACAGTGCTCAGGTTCTCCGGTGACACCGCAATGGTGATGATGCGCTCGATATTCACCCGTTGGGCTGCGGCCAGGGTTTCCTCGAGGGGGCGGTCTTTCAGATAGTCGAGATGACAGTGGGTTTCGATAATCGGATGATCGAATACCGGAATCTCGCGTCGTTTTGTGCTCATGGCCAACCGTGCTTTCGTTGAAGGATTGCTGATGGATTTAATGGTTGTAGTCTACAGTCTCTGCAGGGATACCCCAATGCTTTACGGCAGGGTGCTGCCCCGGATCTGACCAGCAGGAGTGCTCAATGACCGACGTCCGGCTGCAACGGAATTCGCATATAGATGACTTAGTCATATATTTGTAATGATTTGTTCTGGTGGATAGCTGTTTTTGGGAGCGCAGCTATACTAGTTCGGTTGACGATCAAGGTGCACAGAATGAAAATAAAAACCAGGATTATTGTCGGTGGTTTGACATTGGTGATGGTGAGTATTGGCGCGATCAGTCTTGCCTTGGGCTTTAACGCCGTCGATAGCAGTAAGCGTGTCCTTGAAGTAGAAGCCAGAACCCAGTTGGAAATAGCGCGGAACAGCGCCGCCCTGAGGCTTGAAGCGTATTTGTCCTCGATCGAGCAACAGGTTATTGCGATGTCTGCCAATGCCATGACCCGGTCGGCACTGGCGGATTTCTCGTCCGCATTTCAGCAATACATTTCACGACGGTCGAGCGCCGACAGCGAGGATCTTCGTGCCTACTATTCCGGTCCTTTCAGTGACCGGTACCGCGCCAGTAATCAGGGTGGGGCACCGGATATAGACGGTTTGCTGAAGAATCTCTCCGAATCTGCGCGTGCGCTGCAAACCACCTATCTGTCAGAGAATCCTGCCCCTTTGGGCAGCAAGGACCGCCTCGTTTCTTCGGATGATGGCTCTTTGTATGACGGTGTTCACACGCAATACCACCCCAGTTTCAACAAGTTACAGCAAACCTTCGGATTCTATGACGTGTTTCTGGTGGATGGGGATTCCGGAGCCATCGTTTATTCTGTTTTCAAGGAAGTCGATTTCGCCACTTCCCTGAAAACCGGCCCCTTTGCCCAGTCCGGTATTGCTGAAGCTTTTCGCCGGGCTATGAGTGGAGCGTCAGAAGATGCCGTGGTGATCACGGACTTCGCCGACTACACGCCCTCGTTTGAGGCCCCCGCCTCCTTCATGGCGTCACCGGTATATGTGGATGGTCGCAAAGCGGGCGTACTGATTTTTCAGATGCCTCTGGACCGCATAAACAACATAATGACGCTTAACGGGGATTGGGAAGCCTTCGGTTTGGGGCGAACGGGCGAAACTTACCTGGTGGGGCCAGAAAACCTGTTACGCAGCGAGAGTCGGTTTTATCTGGAAGCTCCGCAGCAGTTTCTTGAGATGACTGAGAACACCGGTGTGGCTGCATCAGTCACGGCGTCTATTCGCGATGGCAATACGACCATTGGGCGCTTCCGGGTAGAGTCCTCTGCGGTGGAAGCGGCTCTGTCGGGCGACCAGGGCTTTGACATCATCACTGATTACCGTGGGGAATCGGTATTTTCGTCCTATGCGCCCTTTAGTTTTGGTGATATTAACTGGGGGCTTATCAGTGAAATAGATCAGGCAGAAGCGCTTCAAGCCGCGTCCGATCTAAGACGGGAAATCATTACCGATGCCCTGATCTGGAGCGCAGTGCTGAGTGCAATGAGCGCACTTTGTGTGTTTGTATTTGGCACTGCAATCACAAAGCCCCTGAATCGTATCAATCTTGCCCTGAAAGACATTGCGGAGGGTGAAGGCGATGTCACCCAGCGCCTGGATGACAAACGCACCGATGAGCTTGGTGAACTGGCCGGAAGTTTCAACCAGTTTGCCGCCAAACTACAGTCCAACCTGCAGATGCTTCATCAACAGGTGCTGGTACTGGCGTCGTCATCAGAGGAGCTAAGCGCTGTCTCAAGGCAGAACCGGGCTTCGTCAGTTGAGCAACTGGAAAAGATCGAGTCCGTGGCTGCTGCCTCCACTGAAATGACTTCGTCGTTTGCGGAGGTGGCGGAAACTGCTCAGCAAACGGCTCAGGAAACACAGGAAGCCGGAATCACATGTGGCGCTGGAAAAACTCAGATGTCTGGCTTGAGTAATACCATGTCGGAGCTGGCTGACGAGGTGCTGAAAGCATCTAAAGCTATTGCCTCGGTGAATGACAGAAGCGCTCAGATCACCCACATTCTTGACGTTATCACCGGTATTGCCGAGCAGACTAACCTGCTTGCCTTGAACGCCGCGATCGAAGCAGCACGAGCGGGTGAACAGGGACGGGGATTCGCGGTTGTAGCCGATGAGGTCCGTAATCTGTCGCAACGCACTTATCAGTCGACGCTGGATATCAAGGGTGTGATCGAGAGTTTGCTGCCAGAGACGCGCCAGGCGGCTGAAATAATGAAACAGAATGAGACGGGTATCCGGCAGGGTTGTGATGCCAGTGAGCAGGCCGAACAGGTTTTTAGCGAGATCAGCGATCGGGTCCGGCGGATCAGTGATATGAATATGCAGGTGGCCAGCGCCACTGAAGAGCAGGGTCAGGTGGTGAAGGAAACAGATGAAAACCTTCATGGTGTTAAAGAACACAGCCAGAGTCTGTTCCAGGGCAGTGAGGAGGTTGAGCGCACCAGTGGCGACCTGAACCAAGTCGCTGAGCGTATCCAGGCGGTTCTGAGGAACTTCAGATTTTAGGCGAGGGCCGAATGACTGACTATACCAGTGAGCAACCTTGGCTTTACCAGCCTGACCAGCCCCGGCTGTCCGATTATGCCAGTGACATCAGTAAAGATGACGACCTGATGCCGCTGGAGGCCAGCCTGGAAGATATCGGCGAGTACCAGCGAAGACTCTGGTCCAATGGTACGAAGGCTGTGTTGTTAATCGTGCATGGTATGGATGCCAGTGGCAAAGACAGCCTGATACGGACTCTGGCAACCTACATGGACCCGGCCGGATTTCACGCCTGGTCTTTCAGTCGCCCGACCGGAGCCGAGACCAAGCACGATTTCCTCTGGCGGGTGGTGCCGTTTTTGCCCGCATTTGGTGAAGTCGTCGCGTTTAACCGTAGCCATCACGAGGCCGTGATCGCCGAGCGCCTATGGCCGGTGCACGAGCCAGAACGCTATGACTGGCAGGCTCGCTATGGGTCTATCCGCGCATTCGAGCAGCATCTCGTCGAGGAAGGCACGGTGATCATCAAATGCTGGCTGAAACTCTCCCCAGAAGAGCACAAACGTCGGTTGATCAAGCGTCTTGATAAACCGCGTAAACGTTGGAAGTTTGACCCTTCAGATATTGAGGCCTGGCAGAAGCGTGATGAATATATCCGCTATGCTGAAGAGTCCATTGCAGCTACCCACACACCAGAGGCGCCGTGGCTGATTATCCCGGCCGATCGTAAGCCGGTTGCTCGCGCCCTGGTGGCGGCTGTTTTGGCAGAGCGCTTACGGACATTGGCACCGGAGTACCCGAGGGAGGATGAATCGGTGTTGAAGGCTTATCGGAAGTTGTTGACGGCTAAATCGTAGACGAAGGTTCAGGCCAGAAAACGTTCGAGTAATTCCCGCACGTTATCGGCGTATTGCTCAACACCGATGTTGTTGTCCCGGTATTTTCGTCCTTTCAGGTACCAGTCCTGCAGCAGGGCTTTGATCATGGCGGATAATACGCGGGATTCAATGGGGCGGAAAGCGCCTTCTTTTACGCCGTGTTCAAGTATTTCGTGGAAAATATCGTCAATTTCCCGCTCAATCGCGATAGCGTCCTTTTTTTCACTGGCTGGCAGACTCTTGGCTTCCATAAACGAAAAGTAGAACCAGGCCCGCATTAGCTCACTCAGGTACAGGTGTGCTTTGACTGCCGCGAACAGGCGCTTATGAGGGTTGGTTTCCGGTGCGATAAAGTCCAGTAGGGTGCGGCGGGTGAGGATGAAGCCGTGGCTCTGGATCAGGTGTATCAGGTCATCCTTGTTTTTGATGTAGGCATACAGGCCGCCCATGCTGAGACCTGAATCCGCGCACAGGTCGCGCAATGTCATAGCCCGGAAGCCTTTGGAATTGGCGAGTTTGAGCGTGGAGTCGATGATCTTTACCAGGTTCCGCACGGCAACAGCTTCCTTCTTGATGCGGATCATCGTCTTGTTTTGCCGGTATAGCTCCCGGCAGATGTCATCCTTGGAGACACTGACCTGAACCCGAAAGGCATCGTAGTCCGTGACTGCCGTGTTCATCACCGTCATTTTGACCCCTTTTTTGTGACGTTGCCAAGCGCAAAAGCCGCTGATTATAGCGGCCTTGGCACCATTGGCCCACCTTTCAGATCCCTATCATGCTGACTTCCAATGCCAGTCAAGCCACTGACAGGAACCGCTGCTGGGTGGCCTCGTCATGACGTAGTTCATCAGTGGTTGCCTCGTGCACCACCTGGCCCTTTTCCAGGATATACGCGCGTTGAGCGTGTTTCAGTGCAAAGTGGACACTCTGGTCGGTAAACAGGATGGTGGTGGTTTTGGACAGCTCGTCGATCAGGGCTCCGATCTGTTTGACGATGACCGGGGCCAGGCCTTCGTTGGGTTCGTCCAGCAACATCAGTCGCGGTTCGATCATCAGTGAGCGGGCAACCGAGAGCATCTGCTGCTGCCCTCCTGACAGCGTGCTGCCGTCCTGGCTGGCCAATTCTGCCAACATCGGGTACTCATCAAAAATGCGCTCCACCGTCCAGTGGGACTGGCCATCGGAATTCTTGCGGTCCGCCACTTCCAGATTTTCCCTGACCGACAGGCCGGGGAAAATACGACGGTCTTCCGGCACATATCCTATGCCCATGCGCGCGATTTTGTGGGCTGGCATGCCACTGATGGTGTTGCCCTGAAAAGTAATCCGGCCCTTCCGGGGTGGCGTCAGGCCAATGATGCTTTTCAGGGTGGTGCTTTTGCCAGCGCCGTTGCGGCCCAGCAAACACACGGTTTCGCCCTGGTTCAATGACAAGGTGATGCCCTGCAGCGCCAGGCTCTCGCCGTAGTAGGTATGCACATCCTCCATTTGTAGAATCATACCGCTGCCTCCGTTTTATCATCTTCTTCATCATCTTCGCCAAGGTACGCCTTTTTGACTTCCGGATGATTTTTTACCTCATCGACGGTGCCGACTACCAGAGACTCGCCACGATGCATCACCAATATCCTGTCTGCCAGATCGAACACCACACTCATGTCATGTTCGGTGATCAGGAAGGTGAAGTCACCGCTGTCAGCAAGAGCACGGATCAGTTTGGTAACCCTCCGGGTTTCCTCCGGCGTCATGCCTGCGGTCGGTTCATCCAGCAACACCAGTTTGGGGCGGGTAGCCAGCACCACGGCAATTTCCAGTAGCCGCTTATCGCCATAACTGATAATTCCGGCGCGCTGGTCGGAAAGCTCGCCGATGGATAACCGGTTCAGCAGTTCATCCGCCTCAGCCTGCACCTTGCGATTGCCGGAGGCGATGTTGAACAGCTTTCGGCTGTAGCCATGAAAAGCGGACAGCGCCACTTCCACGTTCTGGCGCACCGTCATTTCCGGAAAAATGTTGTTAATCTGGAATGACCGTGACACGCCCATGCGGCTGATCTTGTGAGGCTTCAGCCCCGTGATGTCGTGGCCGTTAAGCTCCACGCTTCCTTCGGTAGGTTGCATCCGGCCGGACACCATGTTGTAGAAGGTGGTTTTACCGGCGCCGTTCGGGCCGATGATGGCCAGTGTCTCCCGGGGCGCGACCTCCAGATTGATGCCGGAAACCGCGGTATTCCCACCGAAACGCTTGGTCAGGTTATGAATTTTCAGTATTGGATCGGTCATTTTTTGTCCAGCCACCAGTCAAGAAAGGTTCCCAGAATGCCGCGGCGGAAAAACATCACCATTAGCGCCAGTACAATGCCGAGAAACAGCATCCAGGCCTGAGTTACGCTGGTTATCCAGGTTTCCAGCAACACAAACAGCGCTGAGCCGACAAAGGGGCCGAGAAAGTAGCCGGTGCCGCCGAGAATGGACATCAGCACCGGTTCCGCCGAGGTTGACCAATGCATCATTTCCGGACTTGCCACCCTGAGGAAAGGTGCCATCATGCCGCCTGCCAGGCCGGCAAATGCTCCGGAAATGGTAAAGGCTGCGAGTCGATAATTGCGGATATTGAGACCGCAGAAAGACACTCGCTCGGCATTCTGGCGGATCGCCTGCAGGATCAACCCGAACGATGACCGGCAAATCAGGTAAAGCACCAGCGACGCCACAATCACGATAGCCAGCACCACATGGTAATAAACCGCCGGATTGCCCAGGGTCAGGTCAATGCCGAGGCCGAACGCCCCCAGGGTAAAACCGGCGATG
>JBBQMX010000003.1:0-13338 GCA_038329375.1 Pseudomonadales bacterium
TTTCCAGCCATTCGGCTCGCTGGGCCTCTGCACAGCCAAGGTACGGCGTTTTCTGATGCGCACCATTGAACAACCTGTTCAGATTGTGTTCAATGAACCGGGTGCCAGCCACCATGGCGGGCGGGTTGCCCAGGATCAGCAGCGTTTCCTGTCTCAGCGTCCATTGACCGGCCATCAAGCCGTTAACGAGATTGTTAAGCACCTCGATAGGGGCGGTCTCGTTACCATGTATGCCTGCGGAAACGATCAAGCGCCCGTCGTTGACGGATTGGCCGGGCTTAAGGTGTAGTACGCCGATGCCGGGCCGTTCAATGCGGGTACCATCCGCCAGTACAGCGGCAGCAGGTTGGGCTACCTGGCCTGCGAACGCCAGCGTGTGACTGAGCCAGTCAAACTCGCCTCCGAAGAGATCATCATGCGGGGACATCGAATTCAACTTCCCACTGGCCGCAGGTGTCTGAGCAAGCGGTGTTCCAGACGTTTGAAGCCGTAAATAAGTGTAAACGTCAGTACCATGTAAATCAGGGCAACGGCGATAAAGGCGTCGAAGGGCGCGTAGAAGCGCGAATAGATATCCCGGGCTGCCCCGGTCAGATCAACAATGGTGACAACGCTGGCAATCGCGCTGGCGTGCAGCATGAAGATAACTTCGTTGGAGTACGCCTGCACGGCACGGCGGGCTGCACTTGGAAGTACGATTCGCCGTATCCGCATCAGCCAGGACATGCCATAGGCTTTGGCGGCTTCGATTTCTCCCTGGGGCGTCGCCATGATGGCTCCGCGCAAGATTTCAGTGGTGTAGGCTGCAGTGTTAAGGGTGAAGGCCAGCAGTGCAGGGTAAAACGCTGCCCGAAAAATTTCCCACCAGAAGGTATCCTGAATGCCTTCAATCTGCGCGATGCCGTAATAGATGACATAGAGCTGGATCAACAACGGGGTGCCCCGGAAAAGGTAGGTATAGAGCCAGACAGGACCCGAAACAAAGGGGTTTCTTAAGGTGCGCAAAATCGCCAGGGGGACTGCAATGATTAACCCGAGCACGAGGGAGAGAAACACCAGTTGCACGGTGGTTACCAGGCCGCCCCAGTAATGCAGCATGGTAGTAGCGGTAAAGATGTCGTTCTGATTCAGCCATTCGGCGATCATCTCGGGCATGGTGTCAGTCTCCCTGAATTACGCCGGCATTGGCCCGCTTATTGAGCCATTTGATAAAGAGCTCCGAGCCCGCTGTGATCAAAAGGTACATAATCGCCACCGGTATGAAGAACAGAAAAGGAGAGCGTTCGGCTTTTGCGGCCTGCTCTGCAACCCGCACCATATCGGTAAGACCGATAATCGAAACCAGAGCGGTCGTTTTCAGGAGCACTTGCCAGTTGTTGCCGAGCCCGGGCAGCGCGTGGCGCATCATTTGGGGAATCATTACCCTGCGGAATGTATGCCAGCGGGTAAAACCGTAGGCTTTGGCCGCTTCGATCTGGCCTTCGTCAACCGCGAGGAAAGCGCCGCGAAAGGTTTCGGTCATATAAGCACCGAAAATCAGACCGATCGTCAGTACGCCGGCGATAAACGGGTCAAACTGAAAGAAGAAGTCGACACCGTATGCGTCGTAGATAAGGTCTGAAAGATTGTTCACCGCAACCTGCCCGCCGTAATAGAATAGCAGCATCATAACCAGATCAGGCACGCCGCGAATAAGAGTGGTATAAGCTGTCGCCCCGCCGCGGAGTAAGCGGTTCTGGGACAGTTTGGAGGCAGCGCCGATGAGCCCGAGGAAAACGGCGAGGACGAGTGAAAGAAACGCCAGCTCGATCGTTATGATGGCGCCTTCCATTAAAGCCGGGCCGTAGCCCTTCAAATCGAGCATTGGGAAGTCCAGTATCAGGAGCTGCCGACGTCAAACTGATTCGACATCGGCAGCCGCTGAGGATTTACATCTTGATGTCGTACTCGAAGTACTTCTTCATGATGGTGTCGTAGGTGCCATCGTTTTTCAGTGTGTCCAGGGCCGCGTTGATCTGCTCGGCAAGATCGGCATCACGCTGACGCATGGCCACACCCACACCCTCGCCCAACTTGACCTGTTCACCGACCTCCTTGAAGCCCTCGCGCGTCAAAATGGTCTGCTCGCCCACCGGGTAGTCCAGGAATACCAGGTTCAGGCGCTCGCCTTCAAGGTCAAGCACCATGTCATCGGCGGTGGTGTACCGTTTGATGTTAACAATGTCACTCATATTTTCTGTTACGTAGGTATCCATGGTGGTACCTCGCTGAACGCCTACTTCCATGCCTTTCATGGCGTCCATGTCAGTAACGTCAACATCTACGCTTTCTCGGCCAAACCAACCGCCTGGAGTGTTGTAATAGGGTTCTGAGAACAGAACTTGCTCTGCACGCTCAGGTGTGATCGACATTGAAGACATGATGGCGTCGAATTTACGAGCCAGCAGTCCCGGAATCATGCCATCCCATGCCTGCTCTACAAACTCACACTTGGCGCCCATTTCTTCACACATGGCGGTGGCAAGCTCTACCTCAAAGCCAGTGAGTTCGCCATCTGCAGTGCGGTATTCGAACGGCTCGTATGGCACGTCAAATGCGATACGGATTTCTTTCCACTCTTTTGCCTGCAGGCTTCCGGCGGCCAGGGCAAGTGCGCAGCTTGCTGCAACAATCAGTTTTTTCATGTGTCATTTCTCCAGTTGTTTGCCATTTGGCTTTATTATCGGCGTGTTTCCAGCGCCATTTCCTTACCTCGAAAGGAACCCGCATTTTTGGATGGGTCAGTCTGCCAAGTCTGTAATCAAGATAGCATCCGGTGCATGATGCGTCGCCTCAGTGAAAAGCCGGTCCGGGTTTTCACTGCTTCGTTTTCAGAAGTTCGGTGCGAGGAACTGTTTCATACGCTCCGATTCCGGATGATCAAACACCTTGTCAGGCTTCCCCTGCTCCTCAATCACGCCCTGATGCAAGAACAGGACCTTTGTTGATACATCACGGGCAAACGCCATTTCGTGGGTGACCACGATCATGGTGCGGCCTTCTTCTGCCAGACTCTGCATTACCCTGAGAACTTCGCCGACCAGTTCCGGATCAAGCGCCGAGGTCGGCTCGTCAAACAGCATTACCTCCGGTTCCATCGCCAATGCCCGGGCAATAGCCGCACGCTGTTGCTGACCGCCGGACATCTGGGCAGGATAGTAATCCTTGCGTTCATAGATTCCGACTTTCTGAAGATAGGCTTCTGCACGCTCGATGGCTTCCTTGCGGGGAACTTTGAGGACGTGGATAGGGGCCTCAATGATATTTTCCAGTACCGTCATGTGTGACCACATGTTAAAGCTCTGGAACACCATGGATAGCTTGGCGCGAATCAGTTCAACCTGTTTGTTGTCCGCCGGGACACGCTCCCCTTTACGGTCCGTTTTGAACCGTATTGGGTCGCCATGCACAATAACCTCGCCAGATGTGGGCGTTTCGAGCAGATTGATGCAACGTAAAAAAGTACTTTTACCGGAGCCGGAGCTGCCAATCATGGAGACGACATCTCCCTTGCAGGTTTCCAGCGAAACGCCCTTGAGCACTTCCAGCTGGTCAAACCTCTTGTAAATATCCTTGCAAATTAAAGGCGCATTCTCCGCCATGAGTTACTCCTGAAACCGGTTCATCGGGTAACCTTTATTGAATGATCACATACTAATCCGTGCGTTAGTAAGCGGACAGGTCTTTCCAAAACACGCTGTAAATACGTCCATGTACGCTCGTCCTCCGCCATCCATGGCTCCGTACGGTTTTGGAAAGACCTGCCCACTTACTTTGTTACTCATCAGTAACTATTCCATTATGGAACGATAACCGTGATCGGCTTCGCGCGCGAATGATTTTGCCGCCCACTGCCTGAAACAGGGCAAAGCAGCTTTTTCGGGCTATCAGCGAAGGCCTCACTTTTTACGGATTGTCGCGATGGAAATCAATCCTTTCTGTAGAGAGCCCCTAACATTGCCCGGCGAAGTTCGAGCCTCTCAAATGTAGATTAATGTTAAATATTGGTTGGGCATGAGCGCTTTCACATTTCCACCCGATGCTTGTGGCAAATTCCAGCAACGGTTGTAAAATTATGAAACAAATGAACTGATTTTTGACAATAACAGCGAAACTCAGGGTTGCGTTAATGGTTGTATCGCAGAGTATTGTGGCAGAGCGCGGATTGCTGAGGGTAGTCGCCCGCAACATCCGGCAGGGCCATGGCGATGCGGCATCCATCGATACCGTTTACGATGTTGAAATAGATGGCCAGGAAGTTCTCCAAACTTTTGCATCTCTGGATGAGGCTACCCAGTTTCTTGATATGGTTGCCCCGGCAGACGGTTAGCCAAACTTACTGCAGGCACCTCGGTTCGCGCTGTCAATCCCCGAATTGATGGTTGCTTAGCGGGGCTTTGAATATCGCAGACCCGGTGAAGTGTTCTATTCCGGTAACGTCGCCGTTACCTGAATGGATTCGTACCAGGCGGCCAGGTCCTCAATCTCGGTATCCGTGAGATTTTTAGCAACCACGGTCATCATTTCATGCTCTCGCTGACCGTCTCGAAAGCGCTTGAGCTGGAGCTCAAGGTAGATCTGACTTTCTCCGGCGATGTTGGGTGCAATGGGAATTTGGGCAATACCATTGAGGCCGTGGCAGGTCTGACATTGTCTTGCCAAAACCTTGCCCCTGTTGGGGTCCCCCGCATGACTGGCGGGGGTGGCGAAGATCATGATTGTAGTCAGACCGAGAGCGAATAGCGGTGCCGAATAGCGCATAAGATATCAGTCCTGAAAAAAGCCAGGGGCAGAGCCGCCCCTGGTGTCGATGCAACCGGGCTAACCGATCAGGCCACTATTATTCACCGGTGTAGGCAATTCGATAGATAGCGCCTGCCAGGTCATCTGATACCAGCAAAGAGCCGTCTTTCAGTTGTGCAACATCCACCGGGCGTCCCAGATACTCGCCATTATCCGTGAGCCAGCCTTCGGCGAACGGGCGGGTCTCTCCTGTGATGTTGCCTTCTGCATCTACGGGAGTGAACATCACCCGGGCGCCGACCGGTTCGGTGCGATTCCAGGACCCATGCTGGGCCGAGAAAATGCCACCCTGATATTCTTGCGGAAACATATTGCCGGTGTAGAACATCATTCCCAGATCTGCTGCGTGTGCAATGGTCTTGCTAACCGGGAAAATCGCATCGGCCGGCGGCTCATCGCCCTTGTATTCGGCTGTGCGAACCTCACCACCGCCGTAGTAGGGAAAGCCAAAATGCTGACCTTGCTCAGTTTGCCGGTTGATTTCGCCCGGTGGTATATCATCGCCCATACCGTCTACCTGATTGTCGGTAAACCATAGATTCCCGGTTGCAGGGTTGAAGTCCTGGCCAACGGAGTTGCGGACACCCAACGTATAAACTTCCCGGTCTGTACCATCCTGGTTAATGCGAATAATGCCGCCGAGACCCCGGGACTGATAGTCATCCCACAGGTTTTTGGGCGGAACATTATGGGGCTGCCCAAGTGAGATATAAACCTTGCCGTCCGGCCCGACATCGCAAACGCGCGCGGTATGGTTATAACTAACGTATTCCTCCGGAATTAAATCGCCACCGGCGATCAGTTCCGCGGCGACGACATCCGTGCCTTCATAAAAGAACTCTGCGGCGGGGTAGGCCAGAACACGATTTTGCTCCGCAATGTACAAAACCCCGTCGGGAGAGAAGCACGGACCATTTGGAACTTTCTTTGAAACTGATGGCGCAAAATTTTTCACCTCGTCTGCCACCCGATCTTTGTCCCGATCAGTTACCACCCATACTTCTGTTTTGCGCGTGCCCACAAACGTCGCCACCCCCTGCGGACCCACCGCCATATGACGGGCATCAGGCACCAGAGCATAAAGCGTGATCTCAAAGCCTTTGGGCACGGAAACCTTTTTCAGCAAGTTGCGGAGGGCATCCGCGCTGCTGCTGTTCTGGTCAATGGTGGTGAATTCGGAATCACCAGTAACCTTGAATTGCCCTAATGTCTTCAGTGTCTCGTCGGTTGTTCCCTGAGCCTGAGCGTGAATCTGTGTGGCGACAAGCAGGGTAGTAAGAGCGACTAATGGTTTTTTTATCATTGTAAGTATCTCCGCTGTTTCGTTTTTGAACAGACTCTGAGATCTGAGTTAAGGCGTCGGCATCTGTGGTGTCAAGAATCAACAGTGAATAGCTGGTCGGACCACCTGAAAACCTGAGTCGATCGGCGAAGCAAAGGCTGCGGGCGCACTGGTGCTGAGGCCGAACGGCATCATGGAAGGCGCGGCCGATTCCCACAGTGATAGTTGCGTCGCGGGGCTTCAGGCGCTAAGGAGTTGAAACTTTGCGGCGTTGCAAAGGTCATGGCTGAGAGTAGTGGTTGCGTCTATTGTTGAGAGAGATCTGCGCTATCGGGAGGCGGGATGAATATGACAATCCGGAGCCGCAGCATTCCTTTGTGGTGGTTAGCACTCGCAACTGCGCTAATCCCGCTGATCACCATTCATGCTACTTTTGCCGTTGCGGTCTTCGAAGGCTACATCTCCTGGTGCATACCCTACTGGGACAGTTGCACCAGCATCAGCCGCACGGGGCGCTATGGCACTGCCTATTTCATCTTTAAGGGCACCATGTTGCCCGCGGCTTTGCTCGGCATTCTGTTCTGGTGGCTCAATGGCCGCTGGTTGCTGCAATTGGGCACGCCCGGCCGTGGCCAGTCCTGGATACCGTGGCTGGGGCTGGTGGCCTGCGTTGCGCTGGCCGCCTACACATTGGCGCTTGGCCATGAAAGTGAGGGCTTTAACCTTACCCGCCGTATCGGAGTCGTGCTGTATTTTTCGCTTACGTATATTGCGCAGTTATTGATCAGTTCGGCTCTGAAAGATCACCCGCGCTGGCGCGAAAGCGGCAAGCGCCTGCTCTGGCTGAGCGAAGTGACATTGGCGGTGGGGTTTCTCTCCGTTATCCTTACCGCCGCTGTACCTGACCTGTACAGCCAGATAGACAATGCTTTTGAATGGGTGTTGGCGCTGCTCATAAACCTGCATGCGCTCTGGGTTGCGTTGCTTTGGCGGCAAAGTTCGTTCCGGGCAAGGTTGTGGGCACAATGACAGGAGCGTCCTCACCCAACTAAACAGCCGGTTTCGCCAGTTGGTTGGTGGCGACCACTGGCAAATTCAGGTACGCCAGCAGCTCATCCGCAGGCATGGGGCGGGCGAACAGAAAACCCTGAATAAGCGTGCACCCCGCCTCAACGAGTGCCTGGAGTTGGGCGGAGGTTTCAATGCCTTCAGCCACCACATCCAACCCCAGACTATGGGCCATCTGAAGAATGGCTCTGACCATTTCAAGGTTCTCCCGGTCTTCCGGTAGCTTGTCCATAAAGGATTTGTCGACCTTGAGCTTGCTGACGGGCATTGACCGGAGACGGCTCAGTGACGAGTAGCCGGTGCCGAAGTCATCAATGGCAATCTCAAACCCGCGCTCATGCAGGATTTCCAGAAAGCCTTCGGCCTTTTGAATATCCGTCATCAGATAACCTTCAGTGACTTCAAGCATCAATGCACTGGCTGGTAAGTCATAGCGGCGCAGCATGTCTTCCAACTGGTCAATGAGATCAGCCTGCCATAACTGGTTGGCGGACAGATTCACCGACAACCGCAGGTCTGGCAGTTTCTGACGGCATTGGGCAAGGCTACTGCAGGCCTCCTGCAGCAGCATCTGACCGGACCGCGAGATCAGTCCGGTTTCTTCCAGCGTCTGCAGAAAGTAAGCGGGCGTAGCGACTGTACCGTCCGGAAGGTCCAGCCGCATAAGGGCTTCAACATAGTCAACCTGGCCGGAACTGATGTTAATAATGGGCTGGAAATAAGCATGGAACGCGTTAGTGTCAACCGCTCGGTGCAACTCATTTTTCAAGGCCAGTTTCTGGCGATGCCGGAGCGACAATTCAGTGTAATAAAAACGATATCGTCCCCGACCGGTCGATTTGGCCTCATACATGGCGATATCGGCACAGTTCACCAGAGTGCTTGCTTTTGGGGTGTCGGCGGGATACAGGCTGATGCCGATGCTGGCACCTAAATGATGTTCGAGAGCGCCGTTGTAGAAAGGCTGTCTGAAGGCTTTTATCAGTCGTTCAGCCAGCTTTGCTGCAGCTTGGGCAACGGCAGAACCCGGATTATCAGTGCTGGTAATAACATCATCTGATTCGTCGAAACGCATCAGTATCAGAAATTCATCGCCCCCCAGGCGCGCGACAAAATCCTCATTTCGTGCCACTTCCTCAAGGCGTTTGGCGACATCGTGAAGAAGGTGATCGCCTACCTCGTGACCGAGGCTGTCGTTGATGCGCTTGAAGCCGTCCAGGTCAATAAACAACACAGCGGCTACCCGGCCATGCCTGGCGAATTCTGCATCCAGCTTGTTCAGTTCCTCCATCACCCATTGCCGGTTGGGTAGCCCGGTCAGAGAGTCTTTATAAGCACTATTCCAGGCCAGGGCGCGTTGTTCCTTGAGGTTGCTGCGGACTCGCAGGGTGCCAACGCCAAAGCAAATGTTTGCCGCCAAGCGTTCCAGAAGATGGATTTCGTCGTCTGTGAATACCCGTGGTTTTGTGCTGTAAATGGCCAGTAGGCCAACTTCGTCCTCGCTGAATATCAGGGGAATAGCGACGGCAGATCGGATTCCGTAACTCTTTGCCAGACGACGCCAGGGGCGAAAAGCGGGATCAGTGGAAATATCCTGACAGACCACCGGTTTGCGGGTTCTCACCGCCACACCACCGGGGCCTTTGCCGAAGCGGTCGCCTTGCCAGCGTAATTGCAGTTGGTCTACGTAACCGCCAATCCCTCCGGCTTGGGCCAGAATTTCCATGCTCTGCTCTTCGTTGTGTCGAGCGACACCAATCCAGGCCAGGGCGTAGTCACTCAGGTTTATCAGGCTTTCGAGCACCGACTGAAGCAGTTGTTGCTCGCTCTCTCCCCGCAGAACCAGTTCGTTGCCGGCCGCCAGTACCTGGTAGGCGCGATGGGTGCGTTTGCGGGCCATTTCGGATTGATTGAGGTCGGCGCGCTGCTGCATCGAAAGCGTCTGAAGCTTAAGTAGATTGCCGACACGGGCTTCCAATTCCATGCGAGAGGGCGGGCCCAGCAGAACTTCATGCACTTCGGTTCCCAGCAGATTGCGCAACCAGTCAGCTTGCTCGCACTGCAGAAGCAGTAATACCGGAAGCAACATAGGGGCCGATTCACTCCGCCGGGCCTGAAGGTCGAGCCGCAATAACAGAAAGCTGGCTAGATCCAGCACCGCCACGTCGAACGGCTCGCCAGGCAAGCCGGAGCCCGAGGTTTCGATAATCTCGTGCTGAAGCAGTGTCTGGTGAAAAACCTGTTTAATGCCCGGCTGGGAGAGTGATAACAATAAGCGCGCCAAAGCCGTCTTCTCCTTTACAGAATTTCGTTATATCGAGATCCTGCTGACCCTGAGATTGCCAGGGCAATCCTGATAATACTCCCGGAAGATGGCGGAGCGGCTCACCCATCCCGTAAATCAGGAGTCATATCCTGTAAATTAAGCTTGAGAAGGGTTGGTTGCAGCTTATCTGGCGACATCGTGTGGTCGTATAACATATGTTTAGTTTGTGAAAAATTGCTCAATTAAAATGTGCGGTCGGAGGCGGGCGACTACGGTGTTCCCGCTCGCGCCCTGAAGTGGGCCATTGTCGGCATGATACGTCAGGCCTGCGTGAGTGACGTGCTGACCAGAAAAGCCGTGTAGCCTATAAAACACGCTAGCAGGAATCCGCCCTTACTGTTTCCAGATGGCTGAACAGGTAGAGCGTTTAAGGATGAACAGGGACTGCTGACACGCGAACACGACGCCAGCATGATGGGTATGCCCCGTCAAGGCGTGCGAAGGTCTGCCTTTGCTCCGGGATTGTTGTCGCAGTTACTTCAGGCGCACCGGAACCATAATGTGCGCATAGTCGGTTCCCTTCCACATGACATAGGGCCCGCCGTTATCCGGATCGGTTGGCAGGGAGTCGAGGTCTTTTGGGTCGGGGACGATAATCATAAGATGTGGGCCCTCCTTGATCCAGTCGTTGTCGTCGGTTTTACCCTCGGCGTATGGATCGATGTTGCTCGCCCCCTCGTCACCGGCCAGCATATAGGAAATGCCGAGTCCGGATGCTGTGAAAGGCTGTTTGTCCATCCATGCCGCTGCCCATTTCTGCCAAGGGCCATCTAGACACATGGGAGCCGTTCCCTGCAGGGTTGGCGGCGTGGGGAAGCAGACGTAATTGTTGCTTCCTTCCTGCAGCACATTGTTGTTCCAGTCCATGACAGTTACCTGATCGCGAAGCGAAACAGGCGCTGCACTCAGGGCATCCTTGAGAAGCTGGTTGCTATCGTCTGACACAGCCTGGCTGGCAGGGATCACCAGAATCAGAACGGTCAACAGGCTTGTAGTTGTGTTCATGTGTCTGATCCTCAGTTTTAATAAAATCAGAACTGCTTTACGTAAGTATGAACGATTCTTATGGGACCATAGGACCAATGCATTCTTAGCCTTGAAGGGAAAGCGAAAAACGCTATAAGCTCTGTAGGCAAGCGTCAGAGGACCTGACCGGGGGTGCCGGACCGCGTAACGTTCTTGAAGCATGCCGAATCGTTCGAGGTAAGCTTTGGTTTCAGTAATCACTAATACCTCCAATAGGTTGAAGGTATCTAGAAGGGGGAGCTGAGGGGGAGGGCGCCAACGTATTCTGACGTAAACCAACGTATTAGAGCGTATTGATGTTGTCAGAAACGAAAAAGCCGAATCAACTCTTACCTTAGTAAGTTCTTGATTCGGCTTAAAAATAATGGTGCCCGGAGGCGGAATCGAACCACCGACACGAGGATTTTCAATCCTCTGCTCTACCAACTGAGCTATCCGGGCGTTGTCTTACACCTTGCAAGGTGTGCCGGCAACGGGGCGCTATTAAACCGGTTTAGGTTGCCTGAGTCAAGGCCGACTAAGGAAAATTTTAACAGGCTCTTCCGAGGGTTGGGAGCATCGCATAAGAGCGTATCTAACAGACCGTCAATTGCCAGGGATGACAATTGCGAGCCTACAGGGAAGTATCCACGGCGTGTCTGGTAAATGCGCTCTTACGCGGTGCTTAGCTCCCCTGTCTTTTTGTTCCAATTATTCTCATTTCTCCGGCGGTACGTAGCCTTCGGCTTTATCGAACGGTTCGTTATTGAGAAAACGGTCCATCTGCGCCTGCAGGTATTTGCGGGAGTTGGGGTCCATCATGTTGAGGTGTTTCTCGTTGATCAGCATGGTCTGCTGGCTTTGCCACTCTTGCCAGGCTTTTTTTGACACGGTTTTGTAGATGTCCTCGCCCTTCTTGCCAGGCATGGGTGGCATGTCGAGGCCTTCGAGTTCTTCGTTATATTTGCGGCATAAAACCGTGCGGCTCATGGGAACTCCTTTGGGTGGTTGCCGGTTGTCGATGAATAGGCGAATGGTAACAGATCAGAGCAGAACAGGTTGCGCCGTTGAGTTGAGCAAGAGGCGAATGGGCGCTGGCAGGCCAAGGGTCAGGGCTTCATCCCGGTAGACCCAGCGCTGATTATCGTGATCGGCGATTGCCGAAGCCTCCGCATTGTTGGCTACTGACAGCCTGGCGGGCTGGATATGCAGGTGGTAATGGCTGAATGTGTGGCGGAAACCTGCATCAGGCTGGGCATCGCCGCAATTGAAACCGAAGCTTCTTTCGCAGGCGTCGCTTAACTCATCTGCGCTATAGGCCGCGTCCAGTTCTGGCAGGCTCCAGAGCCCGCCCCAGATACCGCTTGGGGGTCTGCGCTCCAGCAGCACGCGGCCCTCGGGGTCTTCCAGTATGACCATCCAGGTAGTTTTCTCGGGCTTTGCTTTTTTGGGCTTGGAAGCGGGGTAGAGTTTCATCTCGCCATGCTGGTAGGCCAGACAGGTAGTTGTCAGCGGGCAGCGTTCGCAATCGGGTCGGCTGCGGGTGCACACCATGGCGCCCAGATCCATGACGGCCTGGGTATAGTCACGGATCCGGTAGTCCGGGGTATGGGTTTCAGCGTGCATCCAGAGTTGGCTTAGAGCCCTGGTTTCACCGGGCCAGCCGGGTACGGCGTGGTGGCGCGCCAATACACGCTTTACGTTGCCATCAAGGATGGTAGCACGCAGACCAAAAGCCTGAGCCAGGATGGCGGCAGCTGTAGAGCGCCCGATGCCAGGCAGGGCTTCAAGTTGCTCCTGACTGGTGGGGAATTCCCCCTGGTGATTCCGAACGATGAACTGAGCTGCTTTCTGAAGATTGCGGGCACGGGCGTAATACCCGAGGCCGGACCAGTGCCCCAGAACGTCGTCTACCGGTGCTTTGGCCAGGGTCCGAACATCCGGAAACCGGGCCATAAAGGCCTGATAGTATGGAATAACCGTCGCCACCTGGGTCTGCTGCAGCATGATTTCCGACACCCAGACCCGGTAGGGGGTCCGGTTGTCATGCCAGGGCAGGTCTTTCCTGCCGTAGTTGTCATACCAGCCCAAAAGCCGTTCGGCAAAACTCTCTGACATTATTTGAACAGGCCTTTCAGGGCGTCTTTGACTTTGTCTGAGGTCTCGCCGTCAATGCGCTTCTCAAGCTCTTTGCCGACTTTGTTATCGATAGCTCTTTCCACTTCTTTGGTGGCCTTTTGTCGTGCAGCATTAGCAGCCATCTCTTTAAGGGTGTCGCGGAAGCGTGAGCCATCGAAGGAGCACAGACCCGCCGGGTCTTCGCCGAAATTGCCGCGGCACTCAAGCGGGATAACCGCGCCTTCAACATATTCAGTCACCCGGCAGGCCTCGTCGCGGTGAATCTCGCCGACAATCCGCAGGCCGATTTCGTAATCGAGTTCAGAGGCTTTCAGATCGACCGTGCCATCCCCTCGCAGTTCCATGCCCGCAAGGGCAGCCACCAGGTCGGTGTTATTGAGCGTGTTGCCGTCAATTTTGAGAGTTCCTTTCATGTCATTGAACGGTGTGCTGTCACCCCAGTCAGTTGCGGTCAGGGTTTCACCATTGACCAGGGCAACGCCCTGGCACGCCATGCGAGTCAAGTTCATGCGGGTGAATTTGCCTTCCGCCAGATTGAAGTTGATTTCGCCTTTGGCTTGCTCCCGTATTGCGGAGATTCTATTGCCCTGAGTGTTGATGTTCATGTTCATATTGGCAGCGCCGGCAAGCAGGTCAACTTCCGCCAGATCTGTAAGTAACGGCAAGGTTTGTACAT
>JBBQMX010000004.1:0-13299 GCA_038329375.1 Pseudomonadales bacterium
TGGCTTGGTATTAACGAAACGGCTACCGCCAGCTAAGGAGAACGCAGGAATGATCGCAGCACCTAAACTTTCCAGCACATTTCTCCAGGCCTCAGGGCATGCCCTGCCGGAGCCATTGCTGGCCTTGCGCAAACAACGGGGTACGGCGTTGGTCGATATGCTGCTACCTACCCGCAAAACCGAGAACTGGAAGTACTCCAGCCGTTATCTGAAGATGGATGACGAATTGGCCGCAGGCCTGCCCGCCGCTGGCAAAACTGGCCCGGGACTTGCCGTTGCCGGTTATCACGTGGTGTTTCACAACGGCGTGATGGTCCCGGAAGCCAGTGATTATCCCGACGTCGACGGTATCGAGATTCAGCGCTTCGCAGACCTGGACGACGAGCAGGCACTGGAGCTCGCCGAACGACTCGACAACACCCTCGATAGCAATGCGGTGCAGCTGGCGCGCCTGAACAGCGCCCGTTTTGAGGACGGCTTGTATATACGCCTGCAAGCTGATGCCGTGCTTGACCAGCCCCTTTACATTGTGTGCGAAACCGACGCCCACACTCCGGGTTCGGCTTATCCACGCATCTATGTGGATGCAGGCCGCCACAGCAAAATCACCTTGGTGGAGGAGTACATAACCAGCGGAACCGAGTCTGCCATGGTCAACACCGTAACAGAATTTTCGCTGGCGGAAGGCGCCCAGGTTACCAGTATCCGGCTCGCCCTGGACGGAGACAACGTGCAGCACATCGGTGCTACCGGCGCGCGACTGCGGAACAACGCGCGCTTTGAAAGCCATACCGTTGGCTTTGGCGGCCCCCTGCGCCGACATGATCTGCAGGTTCGCCTCGAGGGTCCGGGCGCAGAATGCATGCTCAACGGTGTGGTCGTGACCCAGGGTAAGCAACACTACGACAACCACACCAACATTGAGCACGTGGCCCCGCACTGCAACAGCGAAGAGACCTATCGCAACATTGCAGCGGACGAGTCCCACGCTATCTTCAATGGCCGCATCCATATTCATCCGGATGCCCAGAAGTCCAACGCCAATATGAGCAATAAGAACCTGTTGCTGTCTACCGGCGCCGAGATCGACACCAAACCAGAGCTTGAAATTTACGCTGACGACGTAAAGTGTGCTCATGGTGCTACTGTCGGCCAGCTCAATGCGGATTCGATTTTCTATCTGGTGTCCCGGGGCATTGGCAGGCGCGAAGCGCGGGCGTTGCTGAGCATGGCATTCATCAATGAACTGGTTGAGCAGATTCCGGTGGAGCCGGTCAGAGAAACTGTTCAAGCCCGTCTCAACATTTTCTTCGAACAGACGTTTAACGAGGCCTGATTGCTATGACGGATCTTTCCGTGGCTAAGACAGTTGCCAGACAGGCGTTTGACGTTGAGTCCGTTCGCAAGGATTTCCCGATCCTGTCGCAAACGGTCCACGGCAAGCCTCTGGTGTATCTGGACAACGGTGCATCGTCCCAGAAACCGGTGGCCGTGCTGGATGCCATGGATCGCTATTACCGGGAGATGCACTCCAATGTTCATCGTGGCGCCCATACCATGGGCGACCGGGCGACAGCGGCATTTGAAAGCGCCCGCGAAACCGTTCGCGAATTCCTGAATGCCCGCAGTACCCGTGAAATCATCTGGACCCGCGGCACTACCGAAGCCATCAACCTGATCGCCAACGGGCTTGCCAGCAAACTCAAAGCCGGTGATGAAATTCTCGTGAGCTTCATGGAGCATCACGCCAACATTGTACCCTGGCAGATGCTGGCGGAGCGTACCGGAGCAAAAGTGGTCCCCGTTCAGGTAACGCCCGAGGGCGAACTGGATATGGACTCGTTCGACAGCCTGCTGGGTGATAAAACCAGGATTCTGGCGCTCACCCATGTGTCGAATGTTCTCGGCACCGTGAACCCGGTGCAACAACTGGTGGCAAAGGCTCGCAAATTTGATGTGATCACTGTCATCGATGGTGCCCAGGCGGTGCCCCATTACCAGCCGGATATGCAGGCGCTGGATTGTGACTTTTATATGTTCTCCGCCCACAAACTGTTCGGCCCCACCGGTATCGGAGCGCTCTACGGCCGGGAGTCTCTGCTTGAGGCCATGCCACCGTATCAGGGTGGTGGCGAAATGATCGAGCGCGTCAGTTTCGAGATAACAACCTGGAACATCCTGCCCTACAAGTTCGAGGCAGGCACGCCTGCCATTGCCGAGGCTGTCGGCCTCGGTGCTGCGATTGACTACCTGAAAACGCTGGATCGGACGGCGATGGAGCTGGCCGAGCAAGCGCTGCTGGCCCGGGCTAATGCACTGGTTGAGACTGTGCCGGGCATGGAAGTGATTGGCACCGCGGCGAATAAAGTACCGGTGATGTCCTTTAAAATTGCCGGCTTACACCCCAGTGATATAGGAACACTGCTGGATCAGCAAGGTATCGCGATCCGCACCGGCCATCACTGCGCCATGCCCCTGATGGATTTTTATGGAGTGCCTGGCACCGCCCGGGCATCTTTTGCATTTTATAATACGCTGGATGAAGTGGAGCAGCTGTTCACCGCGCTCAGAAAAGTCCAGCGGCTGCTTGCTTGATGGAGGCTAAACAATGACGGCTGAAACCTATATACCTACGGTGGGAGTCACCATGACCCCCACCGCAGTCAATCACGTCCGGAAGCAACTGGCTAAAAAGCCGGGTGCCAAAGGCATTCGTCTGGCTATCAAAAAGAGCGGCTGCTCCGGTTTCAAGTACGAGACCCAGTGGGTCGAAGAAGTGCTGGAGGATGACCAGGTGTTCACCGTGGATGGCGTCGATATCTTTGTCGAACGTAAGCATCTGCCCGTGGTTAACGGCATTGAAATTGACTTTATCACCGAAGGCGTCAACTCCATGTTTTATTTCCGCAACCCGAATGCGACGGCTGAGTGCGGTTGCGGCGAAAGCTTTTCCATCGCTTAAGCGAATACCCAGTTAAACGGCGAGGCCATAGAGATTCATGCAAGAACGGGAAGTTGTTCTGACCAAACGCGAGGTGGAAGCCCGCCTCGTGCCAACCGGCACCGAAATCATGATTCCGGCAGACACCTTTGTGACCATCACCCAGTCACTTGGTGGTAGCTTTACGGTGGCGGTCAACGGAAATCTCGCCCGGATAGAAGGCCATGAAGCCGATGCTCTTGGCAAAAAACCTCTGGAGAGCAGTTTCGATACTCCCGGTGACGGCACTATCAACGAAAATCAGATTTGGGAAGCCATACGTAACTGCTATGACCCGGAAATTCCGGTCAATGTAGTAGACCTGGGGCTAATTTACGACTGTCAGATCACCAACGGTGGCCCCGACGGCAATGACGTGTTCATAAAAATGACACTGACTGCCGCTGGCTGTGGCATGGGCCCGGTGATCACCGATGACGTCAAGCGCAAGGTAGAGCACGTGCCTAATGTGGACAAGGTGACCGTAGAGCTGACCTTTGACCCGCCCTGGAACAGCGATATGCTGACCGATGAAGCCAAACTCGAACTGGGCATGTTTTAGGAGAGAAGCAATCAATGACTGCGGCACCGGAAACCTTCATCAACAGCCCACTAGGCGAAAGCGTCACGATCAAGGACGTTACCGACGATTTCGAGTTTCTGGATGACTGGGAAGAGCGCTACGCTTACATCATTGATATGGGCAAGCAGTTGCCGGATTTTCCCGATGATGAGCGCAGGGAAGAAAATTACGTTCATGGCTGTCAAAGCCAGGTCTGGCTGATCCATCATTTTGACGAAGCCAGTGGCAGGCTCTTCCTGCTGATTGATTCCGACGCAATGATTGTTAGGGGGCTGGCCGCTATCATCCTGATTGCTCTCAACGGGCATGAGCCACGGGAATTATTGGCCACAGACATTGACGAAATTTTCGAGCAACTGGACCTGTTTCGCCACATATCACCGACCCGGGGCAATGGCCTCAGATCGATGATTGCCAAGATTCGGGACATCGCCGCCTCCCAGGCCGCTTCAGCACCACCCAGCCGGATCTGATCCCTGCGTTAGTAAGTCCAACAATGGCGGGCCTACCAGATAATCGCCATATCATTGCGCTGGATATTGATCTGCCCCCCATGCAGAGGCATCAGACCATTACTGAAGTCCGGGTGGACGTTGTCGATACGCACACGGGTATGACTGTCACGCAATTCCGGCGTGGCGCCCGGGGAATCAAAATAGCTGTAGCTGCGATAAAGGTGGAGCTCATCTCCTGGCCGGATACCCGCAATAGCCCCGGATGCCAACGTGACGTTCTGCCCTTCGACCCGAGTAATCCGTGTAATAAATGGCTGACATGCCAACGCATCGTTGACTGCTTCGGCCATTTGAGTCATCAAGCCGCTGACTGCCTTACCGTAGTCGGTTTGCTGAAAGCCCGCAGAGCCAAAGCCGACTGAGGATCTCGGGCTGGCATTCCACTCACCCTGGGTAGAAAACCGCTCTCGAAAAACCGGGGCGCCGCTGAAGCCGTCGAACACCATCAGGTCGGTCACAAAGCGGCGATTCTGGTTCACGACACCCATGCCCCGTTGCATTTTGCCCAGTATTGAGGAGCCCCAGGCCTCCGGGTCCTCAATCGTCATATCCCGGATTACCCCGGTCACAACAAACTGCACATCGAGTTCTTTGGCCAGCTCAATCACGTTGGTGAGGCTATTATCAAAACGCTGCTGGGTGGGTGCATTCACCAGATCGCCAAACAGTTGCACGGTGGTTGCACCGAATAGCTGCAGCTTTCCTTCACTCTGCAAAGACGCCTGCAAGGATTGCGGCAAGATTTCACCGGCATCATCAATGCGGCCAATGCGGGCCTGATCCGGGTACAGGATAGGAAACCCCGTCACCGCCACTCGCTTTTTCATGCGCTGGGCATCTCCGGCCTCACAGGAACGGCCCTCTGACATATCTGCCAATACGGTCAGACGCAACATATTACCGGTGCGATGCTCGTTGATCACCCGAACATCACGTGCCCGAGCCCGAGACGCCACGGTCAGACGGGAGTGCGTCACCACGCCGTTTTCCACGGTTTCGTCACTGGCAATGCGAGCCTCATACTGTAACGCCACATCTCTCAACGCCGATCGACGCGCTTCCTCTCGCGCACTATCAAGATCGTTGCCATGAATGGTGGCATGCCCGGTTCCTTCCAGTGTAACGGCCTTGAGAGCTTCCATCGGCCCCAGTATCAGCAAACTCGCCAACAAGCAGACCCGCTTGTTCATGATTATTGTCAACCAGCACCACGGCGTCATGTCAGACCTCAAGCTATCGGACTTCATTCAAGGTAATAGAGTGAGTCAACGCTGCGACTGTGGACATCACCGCGACTATCGTCACCCGTTGGCAGCGGCAAAGGGCAGTATTTACGTACATCGCTCTCGGCCACTTCTGCCACGCAAGCACGGAATCGGGGTTCGAGCCGAAGCTCCATCACCGATTCCACCACACCGTCACTGTGCTCGTTGACGGCCACTAACTTGGCACCCCGGAGGTAGGTATCAACGTAGGTCCGGAACATATCGTTGCGGAGCACGAAGTCATTGACCGTAGAACTGCCGTAAATCACGGTGCCGTAGACCCGCTCGGCGAGGTTCCGGTATGCATCCAGTTGGGAGGCCCGCCTTGCCAGCAAGCGCTTCTGGGTATTGAGGCGGTCTTTCGCCGCATCCTCGTAGGTCCCGAAACCGCTGACTCTTACGGTTATCGGCTCCAGCCTGGGGTCGTCGCTCCGGGTCTCCGGCTGGTGTTGGCCAAAGGGCGCGCACCCCAAAATCATGGTCACCAGGGTCAGACTGATCCAGCGCAGTATCATGTTTTATCTCCGGTCACAGGCGGTTTAACAGTCACCATGAAAAATTCGCGCCAACAATACTAGGCTTTTGTTTTACATGGCAATGGCCTGTCAACCATGCCCTCAGACCCGGCAATAGCGGCAAGACCCTACCGTCCTTAACAGTTGAAGAACAATCCGTTACCGCATTGCTAATGCTGCATGTCAGTCCATCCACTAACCTGACGAACGTTCCTGTGATGAATACTTAAGGAGCCTCTGCAACTGATTAAAACAGCTACTCAAACTAAAAAAACGGAGTTCTACCTTCATGCATTCAATGTCCCGACTTGCTCTAGCCATCGGACTTTCGCTGGCAACCACAACTGCTCTGGCTGGCGCTCAAAAATTCCAGACTGCCCGGTCACTGGGCATGGGGGGTACCGGGGTCGCGGTTGCGCATCCGGGCACCGCCAACAGCACCAATCCGGCTATGCTGGCAGCGCCACAACATGAGTGGGCCGATGATTTCGCCATTATCCTGCCATCGATCAACGCCCGGGTGGCCAACGACAAAGAAACCGTCGAACAGATTGACGATATTCAGGACACCATTGGGACCTTGGAGGACAGCATTAATTCCTCAAATACTGGCACCTCCCGGCAAGGCGCTGGCCAACTCCGTAACCAGCTCCAGGCGTTCGATGAGGACACCGTGCGCGTCGATGCAGGCGCCGGTTTCAGCATTGCCGTGCCCGGCCCGTCACTGGCCGTCGGAGTTTTTACCAATGCCTCCATACGGGCAACGGCTCGCGGTGAATACAACGAAGCAGATGATGCCCGGCTGGCAGCCATTGAGGACGGCGCCCTGGATCCAAACTTTGCTGATAAGCTGGAGTCCCGGGGCCGTGTTCTCGCCTCGGCACTGGCTGAAGTGGGCGTGAGTTTTGCGCACTCCCTCGAACTGGCTAGTGGCAGCCGCCTTCAGCTCGGTATCTCACCAAAGTATGTCCAGATGAGAACCTTCCAGTACACCCAGGCCGTTGCCAGGTTCGAAGACGATGAGTTCAACAGCGACGACTCAGAAACCGATAAAAGCGGCTTTAACTTTGACCTGGGAGCTGCTTACGCTTTTGGTAACAGCCTGCAGTGGAATTCCGGCATTGCCATCAAGAACGTGATTCCCATGGAGCTGAATTCCGCTGCCTCACGGCCGGGTGAGGAAGTCCGCACTTACGAACTCAATCCGCTGGTCACTGCCGGCATCGCCCATACCGGTGACTTCCACGTTGTCACTGCAGATCTGGACCTGACAGAAACTAAAGCTTTTGGCTTTGGGGACGATACTCAGTGGTTAGCCGTTGGTGCAGAGTTTGACGCCTTCCGTTATGCCCAGTTACGCATAGGTGCGCGCCAGAACCTGGCCAGCAACGATAATAACGAGGGTATCGAAGAATCAACCCAGCTGACATTCGGCATTGGCCTCTCGCTTTTCGGCGCCAGGCTCGATATCGCAGGCCTGGTCAGCGATGCGGACACCGGCGCAGCTATCGAGTTAGGAGCTGCGTTCTAGCAAACCACACGCTTCAGGTCCGGGCTTAGAATGCGCCCGGACCTGAAAAACGGACTCAAGATTCATGGATGCAATCCACCACCGGACAGAGCACCGCCCTCATCAGCATCGGGTCTTCGGATTGACCATCTGGGTGTTTGTGACACTGTTTGTGACCGCAGCAAGTTCGTACCTTCACGCCCGTGAACTGAGCGTGCAGGCAACTGCCCCAAGCCAATCGCTGGCCGGCCATATTCGTTTCTTAACAGCGGATGCCGGGGCGGACTTGCCCGACATCCGCAAGCGACCGGCCTCCAGCTGGGACTATGCACCGGATGACATCAATTTCGGTTACGTCAAACAGACCCATTGGTTTCAGGTTTCCCTCGCCAATGCTACTGACGAAAAGCTCGAGCGCTTCATCGAACTTGGCTACCCGATGCTGGACTCGGTGAGCTTTTTCGAAGTTCGAGAGGGCCAGATAATCAGCGTCGTGCATACTGGAGATGCAAAGCCATTCGGACAGCGTGTCATTGATCATCGAAATTTCATCTTCCCGGTCAGTATTCCTGCAAATTCGACCACGTCCGTTTACCTGCGTATCCAGACCGACGGTGCCTTGCAGGTGCCCCTGATCTTATGGCAGGAACGCGCTTTCCATGTTGCCAGCGAGCGCGCCCTCATTCTGCAAAGCATGTTCTATGGCATTCTGCTGGTAATGGCCGCTTTCAACCTGTTTTTGTTCTTCTCTTTCCGCGAGAGAGCCTATCTATATTATGTTTTGGTGGTTATTCCGACGCTCGGATTAATGACTGGCCTGAGTGGCTTCGGGTTCCAATACGTGTATCCGGAGCTCCCCAAATTGCACCACTTCCTGATACTCACTATTGTGCCTTTCTGTCAGTTCGCTCTGTGCCTGTTTGCCCGCGAATTTCTGGAACTGAGGGAGCAGCATCCGCACTGGAACCGGGTATTCCTGACAATGATGGCGGCGGCACTTTTGTGTATGGCCGGGGGGCTGATATTTGATTATGGACTTTCAACCCGGCTTTCAGTGCTGCTGGCGATTCCCATCGCGCTCATTAATTTGCTGGCAGGGGGCAGATTGTGGTTTCAGGGGGAGCACAATGCCAAGCTGTTTTCCGTTGCATGGCTGGCCCTGCTGGCAGGAATCCTGCTAACAGTACTCAACAAAATCGGAGTGCTGCCCACCTCAGTGCTGACAGAACATGGCATACCCATCGGGGCCTCCGCCCAGGCACTGCTGTTCTCTTTTGCACTGGCTGATCGGTTCAACCGCCAGCGCGAAGCCTACTTTCAGGAGAAACAGAACTCTCTCGAAGCCATGGAGCAACAGCAGGAAGCCGAACGCGCGCTCCATCATGCATCCACTCATCATGAGCTGACCGGCCTGCCAAACCGGACTATTTTCGAGCGGGTAACAGGAGCGGCACTTCGCCAGAATCCGATGCTGGAAACCGGTGTTTTCCTGCTGCACCTGAAAAACTTTGATGACGTCAACAAGACTCTGGGCCACAAACAGGCCGATGCCCTGCTGCAGGATTTTGCTCAACGAATGAACCAACTGCTGGCGAAACACGCGGGAGCATTGCCGCTTGACGCGCACGACAACCAGTTTTTCTGCGTGTCTCACGTCGAAGGTGTGAGCTTTGCGTTTACGATTCAGGGCGAAAATCAACAAGTGATCGTGGCGCGAATCGATGCCCTGGTTGAGGATTTCTCGCAGCCGCTCGAGTTCAAAGGTTTGGCGCTCGAGCTTGGCCTTGTACTCGGATGTAGCTTTGCCGGTGAAGGCGATCGTGAGCCTCAAGCATTGTTGCGACAGGCGTTTATCGCATTTGACCAGACCACGTTTGGTGCTGGCAACCTGTCGGTATACGCACCGGAAATGAATCCCTACAGCCCCCGACGGCTGACGCTGATGACCGAGCTTCGGGAAGCTCTGCGCTCTGATGGTCTGACACTGCACTTCCAGCCCCAGATCCACCTGAAGACCTCCCGGGTTTCAGGTTTTGAGGCGCTCATCCGGTGGCAGCATCCGGAGCACGGCTTTGTGCCACCGGATGAATTCATTCCTATGGCAGAGCAGACTGGCTTGATCAAGCCGGTGACCCGATGGGTGCTGAACGAGGCATTGTTGTTCTGCACTCGCCTGGACGAGGCAGGTTGTGATGCTACTGTTTCGGTCAATATCTCTGCGGTTAATCTGCGGGAACCCGGCTTTTGTGAAAACGTATGCGCCCTGCTGAAAAAGAACCGTGTTGCAGCCCAGCGACTGGTACTGGAAGTGACGGAGACCGCGGCCATGCTGGATCCGATTCTCAGCCTTCGGGCGCTGCGGGCGCTCCAGGCTGCCGAAGTCCGTTTGTCCATCGATGATTTTGGCACCGGCCACTCGTCGCTGTCTTACATTCGCAAGCTGCCGGTCAACGAAATCAAGATTGATCGCTCTTTCGTGATGGAGATGGACCGCAATAGCGGCGACGCAACCATCGTCCGCACGACCGTCAACATGTGTCATGACCTGGGCTATGAGGTCGTTGCGGAAGGCGTGGAGAACGAAGATACCCAGACCCTGCTGACAACGCTGGGTTGTGACTTTATCCAGGGCTACCACATCGCCAGGCCTATGAGCAGCGATGCTGCGCTGGTTTGGCTAGAAATAACAGCCTGGTCGAAAAGCCGCACTGTCTGAACGGCGAAGCGCTCGCAGGTCCATCTGGCTCACAAGTTTGCGCTCCCGGGTCAAGGCGCTGATAATCGCGTTTTCAAGCGACTCACCTCAGGACAGTAAATGGAAACCTACCTCGTGGGCGGTGCCGTTCGTGATACATTGCTCGGACTGGATATAAAAGATCGTGACTGGGTTGTAGTAGGTGCCACCCCGGAGCAAATGCTTGCCCAAGGTTTCCGCCAGGTGGGTGCGGATTTTCCAGTCTTCCTCCACCCCAGGAGCCAGGAAGAGTACGCCCTCGCCCGCACCGAACGAAAGCAGGGCCGTGGCTACCACGGTTTCAGTATTTACAGCGCCCCGGACGTCACTCTGGAACAGGACTTGCTGCGGCGGGATTTAACCATCAACGCTATGGCCCAGGCCACCGATGGCATCATCATCGACCCATTCAACGGTCAGTCGGATCTTGCCGGTCGCACGCTTCGCCATGTATCGGATGCCTTCGCGGAAGACCCGTTGCGAATCCTTCGAACCGCGCGCTTCGCGGCACGCTTCTCCAGCGAAGGCTTTACAGTGGCGGAAGAAACCCTGCAGCTGATGACCACTATGGTCCAGGCCGGCGAGGTAGAGCACCTGGTTCCGGAGCGGGTCTGGCAGGAAATCGCACGGGCTCTCCAGGAACGGGCCCCCACGGTTTTCTTTGACGTTCTTCAGGCCTGCGGCGCACTGGCGCGACTGATTCCCGAACTGGATGACAGCACACGCCTGCGGCAGGCGATGGCCAGCCTTGACTGCACCTGCCACGCCCCTGCCACTACCGATGTTCGGTTTGCAGCCCTGATGTCAGCACTGGAGCTCGCTGAAACAAATAAAAGAGCTGGCGCCATGAAAGCCCCAAACGAGTGTCAGGAGCTGGCCCAGTTAACCAACCAGCTGGGCACCCGGCTGATCTCGGCAACCTCACCCGAGGACAAACTCGCGTTATTGAATGAAGCCGATGTCTGGCGCAGGCCAGAGCGTTTTGAACGATTACTGGCCGTATGTGAATGCCTGCCTGACCCTCTGACCCAGGACCGGGCGAATGGGTTTCGCAAAGCCCTGGCAGTGGCCCAGAAGGTGCAGGCTCGTGAATTGATGGCTCAAGGCTATGAAGGAAAAGCACTGGGCGAGGCAATCCGGCAAGAGCGCCTGCGTCGTATTGCAGAGCTTTAATACCAAGTTAAGAAAAACCTGCAGAAGGAGAGGCCCTTGAATAAGCCAGACCCCGTTGTACTCATCACCGGCGCCGCCCAGCGGCTTGGCGCACGGATGGCCGAGCACCTGCATGAACGCGGCTGGCGGGTAATCATTCACCACCGCTCGCGGCCAGAGCAGGCGGCCGCGCTGGTCGATGCGCTCAATGCCATTCGAACAGACTCGGCCGCAGCCCTGCAAGCTGATCTTACCCAACCGGAGGCCGTCACAGAGCTGGCCCGCGAAAGTATAGGCCTATGGGGCCGCCTCGACGGGCTGATCAACAGCGCCTCGGTGTTCTACCCCAACCCGACCGAGCAGGCCACCCAGGAGGACTGGGACGTTATCATGCACACCAACCTCCGGGCGCCGTTTCTGCTGGGTCAGGCCTGCCTACCGGCACTTCGGGAGGCCCACGGCTGCATCATTAATCTGATCGATATCTACAGTGAGCGCCCCCTGGCCGACCATCCACTGTATTGCGCAAGCAAGGCCGGGCTGGCCATGCTGACTCGCTCCTGGGCCCGCGACCTCGGCCCGGAGGTCAGAGTGAACGGTGTATCACCCGGCGCCATACTCTGGCCCGAGGGCGAAGGTGCGATTGATCAGCACTATCAACAAGCGATCCTCGACAAAACCCCACTGAAAACTACCGGCAATCAGGATGATATTGCTGGCGCTGTCACTTATCTGATGTGCGATGCGCCTTTTGTCACAGGTCAGATACTGGCAGTGGATGGAGGTCGCAGCCTGAACATCTGAACCAACGTTTAGTGCTACACTCATTTCTACTGATCCCGAATATAAGGAGCTCTGTATGCGTGACGTAGTGATTGTTGCCGCCAAAAGGACGGCTGTAGGGGCTTTCGGTGGTGGCCTGGCCAGCTTGCGAGCGGATGAGCTTGGTACTGCTGTCATCAAGGCCCTGCTGGAAGAATCCGGTGTTGCTGGCGACCAGGTTAACGAGGTGTTACTGGGCCAGGTGCTTACCGCTGGTGTCGGCCAGAACCCTGCAAGGCAGTCCGCCTTCAACGCGGGGTTGCCTGCGTCGGTGCCCGCCATGACGATCAACAAGGTGTGCGGTTCAGGTCTCAAGGCTGTTCATATGGCCGTTCAGGCGATTCGCTGTGGCGACGCCGAGCTGATTATTGCTGGCGGCCAGGAAAGCATGAGCCAGTCGCCCCATGTGCTGCCAAACAGTCGCAACGGCCAGCGTATGGGCAACTGGTCAATGATCGATACCATGGTCAATGACGGCCTGTGGGATGCGTTCAACGGCTATCACATGGGCATTACCGCTGAGAATATCGTCGACAAGTACGGCATCAGCCGGGAAGAACAGGATGCGTTTGCCGCCGCTTCCCAACAGAAGGCAGTAGCCGCCCAGAAAGCGGGCTATTTCGACGGTCAGATCGTGCCGGTCAGTGTGCCCCAGCGCAAAGGCGACCCGCTGACAGTCGATCGGGATGAAGGCCCCAGGGACGGCGTCAATGCCGAAGGCCTGGCGAAAATGCGGCCAGCCTTTAAAAAAGACGGCTCCGTGACTGCTGGCAACGCGTCCTCCCTGAATGATGGCGCCGCTGCGGTGATTGTCTGCAGTGCTGAAAAAGCCAAAGAACTCGGCCTGACACCGTTGGCTACGATTCGCGGCTATGCTAACGCGGGGGTTGATCCGGCTATTATGGGCACCGGACCTATTCCTGCTACTCAACGCTGCCTCGAACGCGCAGGTTGGTCAGTGGCAGATCTTGATCTCATCGAAGCCAACGAAGCGTTCGCTGCCCAGGCCATTTCTGTGAACCGCGATTTGGGCTGGGACACCGCCAAAGTCAACGTGAATGGCGGCGCGATTGCTCTGGGGCACCCTATCGGTGCTTCCGGCTGCCGCATTCTGGTCAGCCTGATTCACGAGATGACCCGTCGCGATGTCCATAAAGGCCTGGCGACACTGTGCATCGGAGGCGGCATGGGCGTCGCACTGGCGATCGAACGCTGACATCCGT
>JBBQMX010000005.1:0-12743 GCA_038329375.1 Pseudomonadales bacterium
GCTCACCGACTGACTCGAGCCCGGTTCAGACTGGGCCATTGACGCACCGCCAACCGCGCTGGCACCAATGGTTAACACCAAAGAGTTACCGGATCGTGAGGTTTGGTAAGGCGCCAGTTCCACCAGGTTAAATATCAAACGGGTCCTGTCCTTGGTTTCAACCACCGTCATGCTTTGAGCATTACCGGAACCCAGGGATACGTTGCGGCTATCAAGCCCACTCTGGGTATCACGAAGATCGACTGCAATACGAGCAGGCCGTTCAATGGTGTATCCGGTGGGCTCCGGCGGCTGACCGTCAAAGCTCAGCGTTACCTGTGTCCGATCACCCGGAAGTGAAGAAAAGGATACATCCTGAAGGGTGACCGCACCGGCCAGACAGGACATCATCCCAAGAGCAAACATGCTGACGCATACGGCAAATTTTCTGAACATCGCTAGCCTCGACCCCAAACTGTATCGTTCGTGTGTTTTTCTTTCAGTTGTCATCATGCCGCTCCTTAACCCTCATTCAGTGAAAGGGATCGGGGGCGTTCTACCCAGCCTCCCCGGCCGTTGGGTACTATTTCTATCAACTCGACACGCGAATCACTGACACCAATGATGCGACCGTAATTCTGCCCCATATAATTCCCGGTTCTTACCCGGTGCACGCCGCCTTCATTATCAGAAACCAGCGCGAATGAGTTCGTATTGCTGCCACCCAAAGTACCAACCATCTTCAACTCGGTGAGCGCATAGTTTTCCAGCACCTCCCTGGGTCGGTCGAGGTCAGGTTCAACATCACTTTGGGGCTGTTCATCCACCATCGTCAGCTGCACATCTACAGGAGGCTCAAAAGGCGCCCGTCGGTCAGCTGAGGCATAGGTAAACGCTTCATAAGCGTTAAACTCCGGCAACGGCTCAACAAACCCCCGGGGCTTGGAGCGTGTCTCCTCCATAAATCTGTCAAGATCTGTAAAGCCATTACCCTGGGAACAACCTGCCAAAAGTGATACCAGACAGAAGCTCAACCAGGCTTTTCCCGCATGCTGCTTTGTCATGCTCATTCTCCAGCCCGGTAGCGGTATGTGCGTGCCAGAACCTGCATATCCAGCCTGTCACTTTCACCGCTTTTTGGTTTAATCGTAAAATCATGCAGCGTCACAATACGTGGGAGGCTGGCCACGCTGCTGACAAAAGAAGCCAACTCGTGATATGTGCCTGAAACCTGAATATTGATGGGAAGTTCTACATAAAAATCCCGACGCTGTTCCGCCTGAAGTTTGATCTCCCGGAGTTCAAGCCCGCTCCCGACCGCTGTGTTGGTTATATCTTCAAGCAGCCCCGGAACTTCGGTATCGCTCGGTAACTGTTTTACCAACGCCCCGAAGGTTTCCTGCATTTCAACCATCTGGTTCTTGAACACTTCCAGGTTCGCGACCTTGTAGGCCTTTTGTTCGTATTGCTCCCTCAGCTCGAGCTCGGTCTTCTCAACTCCGGCAAGTCGCACATACTGATCTTTAACAAAAAACCAGTAGCCCCCCCCCAGAATCAGGGCAAAGACAATGAGCACCACAATGGCTTTTATCGGCGCAGGCCATATGCCTGCATTATTAACGTCGAGGTCATTGATATCGAACTCGTTCAGGCTTTTCATCGAATCCGCGAGGCTCATTGTTTGGTTTCCCCTTCGACACCTGGAGTTCGCTGAGTGACTGACAGGTTGAACTGGCTATATCCGGCCCGCCGATTATCGGCTGCAGAAACATTGGAAAGATTTGGATCATCAAACCATTCTGAAGTTTCGAAACGTCTCATGAGTGTTGAAATCCGGCTGTTAGACTCAGCCATACCGATGATGTCGATGCGCTCATTAACCTTTTTGAGGTCGCTGTAGAACAACCCGTCTGGCAAAGTCTGCACCAACTCATCGAACACCCGGACGATGACAGGGCGCTTACCCTGCAAGTCCTGGATGACACGCATACGCGCCAGCAACTCGTCCCGCTGACGTCGCAGGTTCTCAATTTCTGTGATCTGACTATCCAGTTCTTTCATTGCTGTCTGGACATAGGCATTGCGGGATTGCTGGTAATCTATCCGGCCATCCATATCAGACTTCCAGAGAAATGCGAGACCCGCTGCGACAATTGCGGCACCAACCAGCATGACGATGAACTGTTGCTGTTTTTCTGCCCTGAGCTCTTCACGCCAGGGCCTGAGGTTAATATGCGCCATCAGTCAAAGCTCCTCATCGCCAAACCACAGGCAATCATCAGCGACGGTGCGTCATTGCCCAATGCAGATGCGTTAACACGAGAGCCAACGGCCATGTCCGCAAACGGATTAGCAACCAACGTATGCGTTCCGATCTTGTTTTCAACCATTTCTGTCAGGCCCTGGATCGAGGCCGTACCGCCCGCGAGAATCACGTAATCAACAGTGTTGTACTGGCTGGCGCCAAAGAAGAACTGCAGGGCCCGGGCAACCTGTTGCACGACCGCTTCACGGAAAGGCGCAAGTACCTCGGACTCATAATCATCGGGCAACCCGCCTTGCTTTTTGGCGAGGCCAGCCTCTTCAAGCGAGAGGCCGTAACGACGCTGAATTTCCTCGGTCAACTGCTTACCACCGAAGATCTGTTCGCGGGTGTATACAGTTTTGCCTTCAGCAAGAACACTCAGCGTTGTCATAGTCGCCCCGACATCCACAATGGCAACCACGAGTTCCTCGCCCTGGGATTCAAGCTGCGGCTCGATCAGCGAGTAGGCACGCTCCAGCGCATACGCCTCCACATCCACAATCTTTGCAGTGAGCGATGCAATACTGAGAGCGTCTTCACGGATGTCTACGTTCTCTTTGCGACAGGCTGCCAGCAGAACGTCTACTTGATCAGGATTGGATTCCGAAGGGCCCTGAACTTCAAAATCGATGGCGACTTCATCAAGGGGATACGGGATGTATTGATCAGCTTCCAGAGCGATCTGATCTTCCATTTCGAATTCATTAAGGCCCGAATTCATTTGTATCAGCTTGGTTATAACAGCGGAGCCAGACACTGCCACAGCAGCATGCTTGACACCGGTTCGGGCTTTGCCCGCGACACGCTTCAGCGCTTCACCAACAGCCTCAACGTCCGTTATGTTTTTCTCAACTACAGCATTTACCGGCAGTGGTTCCACTGCGTAGCTTTCTACCCTGTAGCGATCGCCCTGCTTAGAGAGCTCTAACAGCTTTACCGAGCTGGAGCTGACATCCACACCCAGAACAGCATTGGATTTATTACCGAACAATCCAAACACGCGCTCACCCTATACCTGGTCACATGCACCCGGTTATGTGTTTTTTATTTAAGAGAATTTTTTCTGCTTTACGTTTACAATGCCATCTCGTTATTTTGAGTGTCATTATAATGACGAACTTGTTCGTCATACTTAAAGCAATTTCTCAAATGATAGACCTATATCCAACAGTTGTCAGAAAAAATGTCCCGACTCTTCCGCACATCTCGCATCGTTGCCTGGTTTTTCCTGACGGGCATAAGTCTCGCCATAATCGTGACCTCCAGTTTTTACCTCTACTTGAGGCCAGGACTTCCTTCTGTCGATCAACTGACCGACATCCAACTGCAGACTCCGTTAAGGGTCTACAGTGCAGACAACAGATTAATAGCAGAATTCGGTGAAAAGAGAAGGGCCCCTGTCACAATAGAACAGATCCCTACAATTCAGTTACATGCCTTTCTGGCCGCGGAAGACAGCCGTTTCTATGAGCACTTCGGGGTCGATTTCAGAGGCCTGATGCGGGCTGCCGTCGAATTGGTGACCACCGGAGAAATACAATCCGGGGGCAGCACCATCACAATGCAGGTTGCAAAAAATTACTTTTTGTCACGTGACCGGACCTTCATCCGCAAGTTCAACGAGATACTTCTGGCTCTTCAGATCGAACGCGAACTCCCTAAAGATCAGATTCTGGAACTCTATCTGAACAAGATTTATCTCGGTAATCGGGCCTATGGTATAGAGTCTGCAGCGCGCGTTTATTATGATAAAAGCGTGAGCGAACTGTCGCTGGCTCAAATGGCGATGCTGGCAACATTACCCAAAGCGCCCTCCGCCTATAACCCGATCGCCAATCCAGAACGCGCGACGATTCGCAGGAACTGGGTTCTTGGCCGCATGAGGGATCTCGGAAACATTACACCCGATGCCTATGAGCTGGCGGCAAAAGCCCCTGTTACGGCGAGCTACTACGCACCCTCCACCGAAGTAGACGCAGATTACGTAGCCGAAATGGCGCGCTCGGAACTGGTCGCCCGTTATGGCGAGGCCGCTTACACCGATGGCTATAAAGTGACGCTGACCGTGAACAGCGAAAAGCAGCAGGCCGCCACCGACGCCTTGCGCAATGGGCTCGAAGCATATGACCAGCGCCACGGCTTCCGGGGACCCGTCGGCAAGCTCGACGCAGAGACCCTGACACCCGACAATCTGACGCGAGCGATGGCAAGCTATCCTCGCGTCGAGTCGCTTTATCCTGCGGTGGTTACAGAAGTCCGGGATAACGAAGTCAGCCTGTTCTCCAGACACCTGGGTGACCTTTCCATGGCATTTGAAACGATGACATGGGCACGGCGCCATCGCACAGAAAACCTCCTCGGCCCCGAACCGCAGGCGCCATCCGACGTTGTTACGGAAGGGGATGTGGTTTACGTCAAGCGCCAGCAAACTGCAGAAAATGTCGAAGTAACGGCCCCGGATGCCGGCGATGGAGAGCTTCCGGTGGTGCCGATACAAAAAGTGGCTCTGGCCCAGGCTCCCAACATACAAGGCGCTCTGATTTCCCTCGAGGCGAAAACCGGAGGTATTCAGGCACTGGCGGGCGGCTACAGCTTTAACCAGACCAAATACAATCGTGCCACTCAGGCCCGACGTCAGCCAGGCTCAACCTTCAAACCCTTCCTGTATCTCGCAGCACTTGAACGCGGCGTAACACCTGCAACCCTGTTTAACGACGCTCCGATTGTATTCGACGACATCGACCTGGAAACTACCTGGCGACCACAGAACTCTTCTGGTCAGTTCTATGGCCCGACACGCCTCCGGGAGGCGCTGTATCGGTCGCGTAACCTGGTGTCAATCCGTTTGCTGCAGGATGTGGGAATAAACAACACCATTAATTATCTCGAACAGCTCCAGATCAATACAGAAGGTATGCCACGAGACCTGTCTCTTGCTCTGGGCAGCGGCAACCTGACACCAATGGAGGTAGCCCGGGGCTTTGCAGTAATCGCTAATGGCGGTTACGATGTCCAGCCTTATTTGATCCAGACCATACAAAACAGCAACGACAAAATTTTATACGAGGCCCCGTCGGTCGTTCTGTGCGACGATGAGTGCGACACCCTTAGCGCAGAGTCACCGAACCCGGAGATTGGCTTTCCCGCCATGCGGGTTGCAAAACGCCTCGCGGATGAACGCTCCGTCTATATAATGCATTCAATGCTCAGGGACGTTATAACGCGCGGCACAGGCCGCAGCGCACTGGCCTTGGGCCGAGATGACATTGGCGGGAAAACCGGGACGACCAACGAGCAGCGGGACACCTGGTTTGCCGGCTTTAACTATAATATTGCAACGATCGCCTGGGTCGGCTTTGACCAACCGGCTCCATTGGGGCGGGCTGAATATGGCGCCACCGCAGCACTGCCAGTCTGGCTCGACTATATGCAGGTTGCCATGGAGGATGAGCCTCGCGCTTTCATGCCTCAGCCAAACGGTATTGTGAGCATAAGGATTGATCCTGCCAGCGGCAAGCGTGCTCGCCCCGGACAGTCCGATGCCATCTTCGAACTGTTCCGAGAGGAAGATACACCTGCCGCCCTCCCGGGAGACGATAGCAGGGGTGGAGTATCACCGGGGGATGACAGCAATCTTCCCCAGGAGATTTTCTGATACAAAAAAACCGGCCACAAAGGCCGGTTTTTTTGTATCACTTACCGCTTACCTGATGTCATCAATAGACTTCAACGGGTAGTGCGCGGGGTAAGGATTACGCGCGACGCCCGAGTCCACCGCCGCTCTTGCGACCGCAGCAGGCACGACCTCAAGAAGACGCACGTCCATAGGTTTTGGAATGATGTACTCACGACCAAACTCAAAGCTTGCCGCGCCGTAGGCTTCGCAGATCTCCGCCGGCACAGGCATTTTTGCAAGCGCTCGAATGGCGTTAACCGCAGCAACCTTCATCTCTTCGTTGATGGCTGTCGCCCGGACATCCAGAGCACCACGGAAGATGAACGGAAAGCCCAACACGTTATTAACCTGGTTCGGATAGTCCGACCGGCCAGTCGCCATGATCAGATCACTACGGGCCGCCAAGGCCAATTCAGGACTGATTTCGGGGTCCGGGTTGGAGCAGGCAAACACAATCGGGTTTGCAGCCATTTTCATCAGGCTTTCGACCGGAAACAGATCCGGACCGGAGAGCCCGAGGAAAACGTCAGCGCCATCGATAGCATCATCCAGCGTGCGCTTGTCTGTCTCATTGGCGAACATCGCCTTGTACTGATTCAAATCATCGCGTCCGGAGTGAATCACCCCTTTGCGGTCCAGCATGTAGATGTTTTCGGATTTGATGCCACAGCTGACCAAAAGCTTCATGCAGGCAATTGCTGCAGCGCCGGCACCCAGACAGACCACTTTTGCCGAGTCTGGCGATTTACCCACCAATTCGAGGGCATTCAACATGCCCGCAGCCGTTACAATCGCTGTACCGTGCTGATCATCGTGAAAGACCGGGACGTTGCACTTCTCGATGAGTGCGCGCTCGATCTCGAAACACTCGGGAGCCTTGATATCTTCCAGGTTAATGCCGCCAAACGTGTCAGCGATCCGCTCGACGGTCTCTATGAACGCTTGCGGGCTTTCCGAGTTCACCTCGATATCAAATACATCAATGCCGGCGAAGCGCTTGAAGAGTACGCCCTTTCCTTCCATGACCGGCTTGCTTGCCAGCGGACCAAGGTTACCCAAACCGAGGATTGCGGTGCCGTCAGAGATAACGGCAACAAGGTTGCCCTTACCCGTGTACTTGTATGCGTTTTCGGGGTCTTTTGCGATCTCGCGGACCGGCTCGGCAACCCCGGGGCTGTACGCCAAAGACAGGTCGCGGGCCGTTTTGGTGGGCTTGGTGATTTCAACACTCAGCTTACCAGGCCGCGGCTTGGCGTGATATTCAAGGGCTGCTTCTTTCAGATCTTGAGACATTGCCACAGTTCCGTTAGTCACGTTAAAAGGGACGGAGATTCGATTTTATCTCTCTGGTCTCACCAACACATTGGTCAGCGAGAGCGCGACATTATGGCGCGAAGGCCAAAATCAAACAAGGGTAGCTGTGCATTCTGTGACCAGCAGTAAACCTGATGCTGCTGTATTGTTGCAGCCATAAAAAAAGCGCCTCGGAAGGCGCTTTTTAGCGTGCAACGCTGGATCACTCTTTCTTTGCTGCAATCCGGCCGCCGAAACGCTTCTGGAAACGGTCGATACGGCCACCGGTATCCATCACTTTCTGCTTGCCAGTATAGAATGGGTGGCACTGTGAGCACACATCCAGCTGCAAATCGCGGCCGATGGTGGAGCGAGTGTTAATGACGTTTCCGCAGCTGCAGGTTGCAGTGATTTCCGCGTACTTGGGGTGAATACCTTCTCTCATAGCGAACCTCTGTAGGTCATGCCGCTACCCGATCATGGACCCTGCAAGAAGGGCCGGGATGTCAGGCACCGCATCGTTTGAAACAATCGGGAAGACAGGGCACAATCATGCCCCATCGCAATTAGACCGCGAATCTTACTCATAACGCGCGGCTTCCGCAAGCTTTCAGGCTAGCGAAGCATCCGCATTTACCGAATTGAATGGCAGCCCCCGAAAAGGCCGGAGTAACCGTGACCCGATCTGTCCGCATTGCCCTGGCGCGCCCGATTCGTCGGCTATTTGACTATCAGGTACCAGATCAACAGGCTGTCGTCGCAGGCCAGCGAGTGAGAATCCCGTTCGGGCAACAAAGCACCATCGGCCTGGTGGTCGATGCAAACAGCGAGGCGCCGCAGGGCATCACACTCAAGTCCGTGCTGTCAGTCTGCGAAGGCTGGCCCGCTCTGCCCGATGAGACCAGGGCTCTTTTAACCTGGGCTTCAAACTATTACCAGCACCCTCTCGGTGAATGCCTCTTCACTGCGCTGCCTCCTGCGCTTCGAAAAGGCCGGGCCGCGGAGCGCCCCCGCCACATCCAGTGGCAATTAATCGCAGAAGCAACCGATTCGCTTCCGACCAATGCTGTTCGCCAAAGGGCGCTGCTGGAGTGGCTTGCCGAACAAACTGGCGCAAGGGAAACCTCGGCGATCACGAAAGCAGGCTTTACGCGGGCTCAGCTCAACGCACTGGCAGCGAAGGGGCTGATCACAGGAACCGAAACCACACATCAGGAACCACCCGCAGGGGATCTTGCTACCCTTCCGGTGCTTTCCGAAGCTCAAAGCTCGGCGTACAAACAATTGCCAGACCCGAAGGCAGGCTTCACAGCCAGCCTGCTTTACGGCATTACCGGAAGTGGTAAAACAGAGGTCTATCTGCATTACCTCAGACAACACCTGGCAGATAACCAACAGGCGCTGATACTGGTTCCGGAAATCAATCTGACCCCCCAGACTGTTAAGCGATTCCGGCATTATTTCGGGGAGCGCATCGCGGTGTGGCACTCCTCCCTGAATGATGGCGAGCGTCTCGACACCTGGTTACGGATACGGGAGGGAGCGCCGGCCATTGTCATCGGCACGCGCTCCGCCGTGCTTTTGCCCTTTACCGGATTAGGCACAATCGTCGTTGATGAAGAGCACGACAGTTCCTATAAACAGGGTGAAGGCTTTCGCTACTCCGGTCGGGATCTGGCGGTCTATCGGGCGCATCTGAATCAGTGTCCGATCATATTGGGCTCAGCCACGCCGTCACTGGAATCTCTCAGTAACGCAAGCTCAGGCAAATACCGGCTGATACGCCTGGAAGAACGGGCTGGCAACGCCGTGCCCCCAACGATAAAACTGCTCGACATTCGAAGCCGCCCCCTGGAGGGCGGCATGGCTGCGCCAACATTAAAGGCAATCCGGGATTGCCTCGAACGCGGCCAACAGGCGTTGGTATTTGTAAACCGGCGTGGTTTTGCGCCTGTGATGATGTGTTTCGATTGCGGCCACATGGTCGAGTGCCCGCGCTGTGACACCCGCCTGACCTACCATCGCAAAGACCGTGCCATGCGCTGTCATCATTGCGATTACCAGACCGCAGCACGTGATCATTGTCCGGTCTGCGAGAGCGCGGCCTTCAAACCTGTGGGTCAGGGTACCGAGCGCACGGAAGACATTCTGATGCAGCAATTCCCCGACACACCCATTATCCGGGTCGACCGGGACAGCACTCAGCGCAAAGGCAGTATCCAATCCATTCTATCCGCCGTAAATACTGGCCGCCCCTGTATTCTGGTGGGCACCCAGATGTTGGCCAAAGGCCACGATTTCCCCAAGGTCACTCTGGTTGTTGCTATCAACGCGGATGGCGGCTTGTTCAGCGTCGATTTCAGAGCACCGGAACAGCTGGTACAAACGTTGCTGCAGGTCAGTGGACGAGCTGGCCGGGGCCATGTCCCGGGGCAGGTGATCATTCAGACCTGTCACAGCGACCACCCGATGCTGCGGAAGCTCGCGAGCGGCCATTATCTCCCGCTGGCCGAAGACCTGCTTGCGGAACGTTCAGCTGGCGGTTTTCCTCCTTTTCGCTCCATGGCCATATTAAGGGCGGAGAGCGCTACCATGGAGAACAGCATCGGGTTTCTTGATCAGGCCAAGCGTCAGATTAACGACAACCAGATTGACTTGTGGGGGCCGCTGCCGGCCATCATAGCCCGCCGCGCCGACCGATATCGTGCCCAGCTGGTGCTGCTTTGTGACAGCAGAGCCCGGCTCAACCAGGCACTGAAAACCCTGTGCCAGCATCTCGACCAGCAAAAGCGCAAAGGCCCTCTGCGCTGGCATATCGATGTTGACCCCCTGGAAACCGGTTAGTCCTGCAGCGAACGGATCATACGTTGAGTCCCCATGCCCTTTCCGCGATAATGACGCCCCCGGATTTCTGACGGGATAGCGCTAACCCCAAATACCCGACAACCGAGCCGCCAGACAGCATGAAAGAAACCGTTACCCAACTGCTTGAGTCCGCTCTTGCCAAACTGCAATCAGAAGGCGCCCTGCCCTCTGAACAGTCTTTTACCCCGAACGTGGACAATACTAAAGACAAATCCCATGGCGATTACGCCTGTAATATTGCGTTGGTGGCTGCCAAGGCGGCAAAACAACCGCCTCGCAAGCTTGCAGAAGCTCTCGTAGCCGCGTTACCGAAGAGCACGTCCGTTGAGAAAGTAGAAATTGCAGGTCCGGGTTTTATCAACTTTTTCATGAGCACAACCAGTGCTTTTGAGGTGGTGAAAGCCATCCTGGAGCAGGCCGGGCAGTTTGGTCGCAATAACTCCGGCAACGGTGAAAAGGTTCAGGTCGAGTTTGTATCCGCCAACCCCACCGGCCCTCTTCACGTTGGCCACGGCCGAGGCGCGGCTATTGGCGATTGCCTGTGCCGCCTGTTGGAGGCCAATGGCTATAACGTCACCCGGGAGTTTTACTACAACGACGCCGGTGTCCAGATCAACAATCTGGCGCTCTCGTCCCAGGCGCGCATCAAGGGCATCACGCCGGAGGATGAGCACTGGCCAGCGGATGGCTACCGCGGCGAATATATTGCTGACCTCGCCAAGGCCTACATGGCGTCAGAGACGGTGCTGGCCGACGACCGTAAGGTTACAGGCAACGCTGACCCGGACGATCTTGAATCCATTCGCGAATTCGCCGTAGCCTATCTGCGCCGTGAGCAGGATCTGGACCTGAAGGCCTTTGGCGTCGAGTTTGGTGTCTACTTCCTGGAGTCTTCACTGTACGAGTCCGGCAAAGTTGAAGCGACGGTCAAACAACTTACAGTGAATGGCTATACCTACGAACATGATGGTGCAACCTGGCTGAAAACCACCGAGTTCGGTGACGACAAAGACCGGGTCATGCGCAAGAAAGATGGTAACTACACCTACTTCCTGCCAGATGTTGCCTACCATTACGATAAATGGCAGCGCGGATTCAGCACTGTCATTAATGAACAGGGTGCGGATCACCACTCGACCGTCACCAGGGTTCGGGCAGGCTTGCAAGCTTTGCAAGCAGGCATTCCGGAAGGCTGGCCAGACTATGTGCTACATCAGATGGTCATGGTGACCCGCTCCGGCGAAGAAGTGAAACTGTCAAAAAGAGCGGGTAGTTACGTCACTCTGCGTGACCTGATTGACGAAGTCGGGCGGGATGCAACCCGGTTTTTCCTGGCCGCCCGGCGTGTCGATTCACAATTGACCTTCGATATTGATCTGGCGCGCTCCCAGACCAATGAAAACCCGGTTTATTACGTCCAGTATGCTCACGCCCGCATTTGCAGTGTGTTGCGCAAGCTGGCAGAAAGCGGTGTTACTCGTGGCCTGAACGATTGTCGAGGCGACCTGTCACTGTTGACCCTGAATGAAGAAAAGGAGCTCGCCAACCAGCTCGCCAGATACCCTGAGCTGATTGCAAACGCGGCCACACAGCGAGAGCCTCACCATATAACTCACTATTTGCGTGAGCTCGCGGCCCAGTTCCACACTTACTACAATGCCCACAAGGTTCTGATCGAAGACGAAGTATTGCGTGATGCCCGGCTCAGCCTTTACCTTGCGGTCAGGCAGGTTATTGCCAATGGCCTGGATCTTCTGGCCGTCAGTGCGCCGGAAGAGATGTAACCCGTCTGTTGACTACCAAGGTAAGACTGCGCCATGTCACGTGACTATGCCAAGAAGAGCCGCCCCGCGGGCAAAAATCCCCGGGGCCGGCAAGCCGCTGGATCAAATCGCAGCAAGGCCTCTCCTCAAGCAGCTGTTGCAAAAAAAACCCGGCGCCAACCGACCGGGGCTCACCGGCAATCAGGGGGACTTTCATTGCGTTGGATATTGTCATTGGCTGCCGTGGGTGGCTTCATTGGTTTCATCGCCTACCTCAATTCTGTACCAGCACCATCCTCCGGAAACGGTCAGGCTGAGCGTCAGCAACACCAGAGTGAAAACAGCACGCCAGCAGCAACCGCCAAAAATAAAACCAGGGATGAACCGGGGTTCCGTTTCTACGACATCCTCAAGGACTCAGAAGTGGTTGCCCCGAAAGTTGAAGAGTACACGCCAGGGCCCGTCGATCAGTCCTTCGCTTATCTGGTGCAAACAGGGTCGTTTCGCAGCCAGCAGGACGCCGAGCGCCAGCGGGCAGAGATCGCTTTCCAGGGTTTGAGAGCCCGGGTAGACCGGATCGACCTGGATACCGGCAGCACGTGGTTTCGTGTTAACGTTGGCCCCTATCATTCCCGCTCCCAGATGAACGCCGCTATCGACAAACTGGTCTCGATCAATATTCAGCCACTGGTTCGCAAAGTGCCCAAGGAAGGCTAGCCTTCCTGCCCTTGAATTCCCTCGCTCCGCCGCCATATAACCGGAACCAATCTTTATTCACCCTCCTTCAAACGGAGCTGACATGACAACCATACTTTCGGTACGACGCGGCGATAGCGTTGCCATGGGTGGCGATGGCCAGGTA
>JBBQMX010000006.1:0-11827 GCA_038329375.1 Pseudomonadales bacterium
ATCAAGGCCCGCTAGAATCTCGACAGAGTGGCTGTCTCCGCGACCCAGCTTGACCGGGCGAGGTTCCCAGCTGCCGTCGTGCTGAACGAATATCGTGGGCTGACCCTCTATGTCGATGACGGCGGTTCGGGGCGCCACTACCTCTGCGGAAAATTCGCCCAGGGTGATTTGGCCTTCAATGAACATGCCCGGCTTCCAGTTATTATCCGTATTGGCCAGGAAGACCCGTGCCAGGCCCGTGCGCGTGGCCTCGTCCACCAGGGGAGCCACATAGTCCAGGCTGGTCTCCACAGGTTCGGGGCCGTGGCTGGTGGTTATCCACACCGGCTGTCCGGCTTTTACCAGAGGCACTTGCTTGGGGTAGAGAGCGATATCCACCCACAGCGTGGACAGGTTCGCGACGACAAAGGCGGAATCATCGGGCGCTAAATGTTCACCCAAGGTGACGTGGCGTTTGATGACAATGCCATCAATCAGAGATTTCAGCTGAAAGCGGGACAGGGTCTCGGAGCTCTCGGCGGTGGCGAGAATGTCACCGGCCTTGACCCGGTCACCGGTTTTCGCCTGCACCTCGACGATCTTGGCCGAAAACCGGGGTGTGATATGGGCCACGGCTTCTTCGTTGAGTTTTACCTCGCCAGGTAGCGAGACCTGCTGGCGAATCATACCGGCTTCAGCAGTGGTGATTTCACCGCCAAATTCGCGTAGCAGATCGGCGCTAAAAGTTAGATCAGGCTCTTCCTCCTCATGGCTTTCATGGCCGGTTTCTTCGGCATGGTCGCCTTCATCCTCAGCGTGATCTTCCCCGGCATGTTCCTCTTCCGAGTGTTGCTTTTCATCTGCGTGCTGAGCGCCTTCTTCGGTGTGAGCGGCTTGATCTGATGGGGCGGCGATTGTGCTTTGAGATACCATGGCGGCTAGCAGGAGGCCGCCCATTAAATAATTCAGTAACTTGTTCATTGTGATTCATCCTGTGGCGAAAGAGACCCTTCATCATCGATGCTGCCCAGCGTGGGTAGGCGCAGATCGGACCGGAAATCATTGATTGCTTCAGTGGGGTAGAGTGACTGGCGCTCCCCCGTAAGCGGCTGGCCGGTCAAGGTCTCCAGGGTGATAAGGGTCTGGTGAAAATCGGTGGCGGCGGCAACGGCCTCGGTTTCGAAGGACAGCAGCTGACGCCGGGCTTCCACCAGTTCCAGATAGGAAAATCGCCCGTCGCCGTAGCCCTCCTGAATCAGCGCCAGTGCCTGCTGTGCCTCAGGCAGTATCTGCTCACGTAACAGGGTAACCCGCTCGCGGGCCTGTTCCAGTTGGACGAAGGCATTGCGCAGCTCCGTGAAAACCTTCACCCGGGTGGCTTTTTCTTCGAGGTCAAGTTTTGTCAGGTTTTCCCGCGCGGCACTGATGTTGCCCTGGTTTCGGTTAGAGATGCCAAGGGGCATGGAAAACGAAAAAACCACACCAGTATCACCGGTTCCCTCGACCCGTCTGATGCCAGCACCGACTTCGATGTCCTGTCGGCCGCGGGCGATGGCCAGGTCCAGCTCGGCCTGGCGCAGCCTTTCAAGGGTCAAGAACCGTTGCAGCTGCGGCGCCTGTTCCAGCTGGAGCTGGACGCTGGCAAACTCAGGCGTTGGCGCCAAGGCGAAGAGTTCGGCCTCTACATCACCAAAATCCGCTGAGGTTTCACCCCACAGGCTCGCCAGGCGCCGTTTGGCGTTTCCCAGGCGCACGGTGAGATTGCTCACCGCCAGCTTGGCTTGCATGAAGTCCGTGCGGGCACGGCTCAGTTCCGCCCGGCTGGCACTGCCAGCATTAAACCGCCTTTGGGCGACTTTCTCCGCGGCGCTTGTAAAGTCCACGACTTCCCGGGCAAAGGCCAGCAGGCGCTGGGTTTGTGCCACTTCCAGGTAGCGGCTGGCCGCCGCCGATAGTGCGTCCAGGCGGGCCAGTTCGTAGTCGCGCTCGAGGGTTTGGCGGCGCCATTGCCCGACATCCCGGCGCAGAGGGCGCTTGCCACCCATCTCAATGACCTGGCTAAGCGCCAGGGTGGTTTCCATGGCATCGGTCCCCGAGAACTCGCCGCTGCCGGCTATATTCTCGACGTCGAGGGATACTTGCGGGTTGGGGCGAAACCCGGCCTGGAGGGCCCGCGCCTCGGCCGCGCGAATATCGTAGGGATACATTGCCAATTCGGGATTGTCACTGAGCACCCGGGCGAAGGCCTCGGGTAGCGTCAGTGTTGCAGGGGCGCGATCAGCGGCCTGGATAAGCCCGGACAGGCTTAGCAGCGCGCCGCAAATCAGCAGGCGCGTTGTCCGGATTATCAGGCTTCGGCCTGAATCCGGACGCAAACGGAATAGCACGGACATGAATTACCTCACGTAAAGATTTTTGAAAAATCCTGGTGCCGGTCGATGACCGGAAAGTGAGGTTAGGCTATGGGCGGTCGGAGTATCGCAGCGATGGGGGGAGACGGGTGGTCGACGGTATAGAGTGGCGTGACCTGGTTGGAAGAGACAGTAGGCAACGCAGGCAACTGCATCGACAGTAGCATATGAGAGCCATGGCAATGACAGGAGTGGCAATGGCCGGGTGGCGTGTTGTGGTCTGATCCCGGTGACGGGTCTGTCGCTTGGGTTGAACCGTCGCCCCCGGGCATATCCGCCAACTCATGGGGTTGGTGATCCGAATGGATAGGCAATACATCAGCGGCGATGGATAGTGATTGCACTACCATCAATACCGCAAACAGTATTAGCGTCCAGTTTTTTGCCATTCGGTGATCAAGCGACTTGTGTAGAAAGAAAGCCGAAGTCTACCATAAACCAAGGTTCGATCAACTCAGGCCATTGTCCGAGATCGAGTTTCGCCAGTAGTTGTGGCGGCAAATTGTCAGGTATCTCCATCATTGAGTAGCTGTTTCAAACCCCTCGTGGAGGGAAGCGATGAACGGGAAGGTGACATTGTCCTTCTGCGTACAACCTTCCGCGACGAGTTGGTCGAGGACACGTTCAATTCGCTGAAGACTTCGGATCTTGTCACGCACGTTGCCCAGCTTCCGCTCGCTCGGTGCTTTGGCCTCATCGCGATGGGTGCCGTCTTCGAGTTTCAGCAGTTCTCTGATTTCCTCCAGGCTGAATCCCAGCCATCGCGCCCTTCGGATGAATCGAAGCCGTGCCAGCGCGACTTCGTCGTAGCGGCGGATTCCGCGTAAGGGCTTCTCAGGTTCCGTCATCAGTCCCAGCCGTTGGTAATAGCGAATGGTTTCGACATTCAGGGCTGCTGCCCTGGTGACATCCAGCCGATGGCTATACCAGCCAGGATGGCTACCAGCGCGAGGCTTTTACGCATTTGGGTTATTCCACGATGATACCCTGAATCGGCACCTATTTCTGTGGGGTTGGATAGTACCATGAGAGGACTGTGAGTCATGGCGTTTTCAGCCAGTGCGGCTGCGGGGGTTCCATCCAAGCCCAGCGAAGTACTTCGACATACGCAGGGATATGCCCCAAGTTGCCGGTCGATTTCTTGGGGTAAAATTGGGGTAATTTGACCGCCAAACTATGCCATTTCAGGCAATTTTGCGTAATTCAGTGTAGCTCAGAGTGGTGTTGCTAATGAGCTGAAAGTAAGAGAGAAATTACGTTCTTCGAGCCATATAGCGATCAATTTACTCCACTATTCAGCTTGCCCTGTGCTTGGTCGCTCGTTCAATGGCGACTTTGTGGATTATCAGCCGTTGTTTACTCATCCTTTTGACAGTTTCTAGGAATTCCGCGAGGCTTTCTTCGGCCGCTTTTTTGTTCGGAAAGGGTCCGATGTTCTGACCTGCACGGGTTAAAAAATACCATTCGCCATTGATGGCATGGATGCGATGTGTCCTAAAGGGTGAAGCCTCCTTCGAGTCATCTTTCCGTTGCTTAGGTGGATCGTTCATAGTCTTTCCAGGGCATAAACCGCAATAAAAGAGCGTTGAAAAAATCATGGGGAGGTTCCTCCCCATGATGGAGTTTTGGTTAACTATCAGTGTCGTGCTTAATGTCGCCTGTGGGCGTGGAGTTACTGGCACTTCTGCCATGCAACAACGCATAGAGCACAGGGAGTACAAACAACGTCAACAGGGTGGACGAGATAATCCCGCCGATCACCACGGTCGCCAGAGGACGCTGGACTTCGGCGCCGGTGCCGGTATTGAGTGCCATGGGCACAAAGCCGAGGCTTGCGACTAGGGCGGTCATCAATACCGGCCGCAGGCGGATCAGGGCGCCTTCGACAATGGCCTTCATCAGGTCACCCTGCTCGTGCCACAGATCGCGGATAAAGGCGATCATCACCAGGCCGTTCAACACCGCCACCCCGGAGAGTGCTATAAAGCCAACGCCCGCCGAGATCGACAGGGGCATGTCCCGCAGCCACAGAGACAGAACCCCGCCGGTGAGGGCCAGTGGCACGCCGGTGAAGATGATCAGGGCATCCTTGAGGGAGCCGAAGGCCATCACTAATAGTGCGAGGATGATGGCGAGGGTTACGGGCACCACGATGGCAAGCCGCTGACTGGCGGACTGCAGTTGCTCGAAGGTCCCGCCGTAATCCAGCCAGTATCCGGGAGGTAGGTCCACGTCGTCCGCAATGCGCGCCTGTGCTTCCTCGACAAATCCGCCCAGGTCGCGGTCCCGCACGTTGGCGGTGACCACCACCCGGCGCTTGCCGTTTTCCCGGCTGATCTGGTTGGGCGCCGGAGCCAGCTCAAGATCGGCCACTTCCGACAGGGGTACATAGCCACCGTCCGGCAGGGGGACTGGCAGGTCCGCGAGGCTGTCCACATCCCGGCGGATGTCTTCGGGCAGACGCACCACCAACTGGAAGCGGCGGTCGCCTTCGTAAATCAGGCCGGCGTTTTCGCCCCCGACACCGGCTGCCACCAGATCCTGGAGATCATCCACGGTCAGCCCGTAGCGGGATAGCGCTATGCGCTTGGGGTGTACCGACAACATGGGCAGGCCGGTCACCTGTTCGACCCGGGCATCGGCGGCGCCCTCCATGGATTCCACAACTTCGAGGACGTCGTTGGCCGATGCCAGCAACTGATCCAGGTCATCGCCGAACACCTTGATGCCGAGGTCGGCGCGCACACCGGAGATCAGTTCGTTGAAGCGCATCTCGATGGGCTGGGTGAACTCATATTTGTTGCCGGGAAGCATTTCCACCGCTGCTGCCATTTCCGCCACCAGCTCATCCTTGGTCTTGCCAGGATCCGGCCACTGGGCGCGGGGCTTCAAGATGACAAAGTTGTCCGCCACGCTCGGCGGCATGGGGTCGGTGGCCACTTCCGGTGTGCCGATCTTGGCGAACACCTTATCCACCTCAGGAAATGCCTTCAGCCGCTCCTCCAGCTGCGACTGCATCTCGATGGACTGCTCCAATCCAGTGCCCGGGATGCGCAGGGCATGGAGTGCAATATCCCCTTCATCCAGTTGTGGAATAAACTCCGAACCCAGAGTGGTCGCCAGCCAGAGAGAAACCGCCACCAGCGCGGTCGCGCCGCCCAACACCAGCCAGCGGAACCTCATTGCCACGAGCAGCGCGGGCCTGTAGAGCGATTTGGCGCCGCTGATTACCGGGCTTTCCTTTTCGCTGATCTTGCCGCCCATGAAGACCGCCACGGCGGCGGGTACGACGGTGAGTGATAGCACCATGGCCGACAGCAGGGCCATCACCACGGTGGCCGCCATGGGGTGGAACATTTTGCCCTCGACGCCGGTGAGGGCAAAGATCGGCAGGTACACCACAGTAATGATGGCGACACCAAACAGGCTGGGACGAATCACTTCGTTGGTGGCCTCGAACACCAATTGCAGACGTTCCTTGAGGGCCAACTGACCCTCGTGCTGGGCCTGGGACAGGCGCCGGATACAGTTCTCGACGATGATTACAGCGCCGTCGACGATCAGGCCGAAATCCAGCGCCCCCAGACTCATCAAATTGGCGGACACGCCAGACCGCACCATACCGGTGATGGTGGCGAGCATCGAAAGCGGAATGACTGCTGCCGTGATCAAGGCGGCGCGCAGGTTGCCCAGCAACAGAAACAGCACCACGATCACCAGCAGTGCCCCTTCAAGCAGGTTTTTCTCCACTGTGGCGATGGCCTTGTCCACCAGCGCCGTGCGGTCGTATACCGCCTCCACCTTGATCCCGTCGGGAAGGGAGGGTTGGATAGCCTCCAGCTTTTCGGCCACCGCCTGTGCCACTGCCCGGGAGTTTTCCCCCACCAGCATCATGGCCGTGCCCATCACCGTTTCCCTGCCGTCGCGAGTGGCGGCCCCGGTGCGCAGCTCCTTGCCAATGGCCACTTCAGCTACATCGGCTACCCGGACTGGCGCACCATCCCGGTTGGCAATTACCACCTGTTCAATATCGCCAATGGTGGCCAGCTGCCCGGGCGAGCGCACCAACAGCTGTTGGCCGTTGCGTTCGATATAGCCAGCGCCGCGATTGGTGTTATTGGCCCGCAGAGCGCTGACCAGTTCATCCACCGTGATGCCGAACTCCAGCAACCGTTGGGGTGACGGCGTGACGTGGTACTGCTTGTCGTAGCCGCCAATGGTGTTGAGCTCGATGACACCGGGCACCTGGGCCAGCTGGGGTTTGATGATCCAGTCCTGGATCTCCCGCAGTGCCGTAGCATCCAGCGGACTGCCATCCGCTTGAGTGGCGCCGGGCAGGGCTTCTACGGTGTACATCAAGATCTCGCCCAAGCCCGTGGCGATGGGACCCATTTCCGGCTCCAGGCCGGGGGGCAGCGCGCTCTTGATGGCGCCCAATCGCTCATTGATCAGGTTGCGGGCGAAATAGATGTCTGTGTCTTCCTCGAACACCACCGTGACCTGGGACAGGCCGTAGCGGGACAGGGACCGGGTATAGGACAGGTTGGGCAGGCCGTATAAGGCCGTCTCCACCGGGAAGGTGATGCGCTGCTCCGCTTCCAGAGGCGAATAGCCCGGAGCCTCGGTGTTGATCTGCACCTGGACATTGGTTATATCCGGCACCGCGTCGATGGGCAGGCGCTGAAAACTCCACACGCCCACGCCGACCAGCACCAGAATAAGGGATAACATTAAAAACCGCCGCTCTACCGAGAGGCGTAAGATGGCATTGATCATCATAGCCTCCTGGTTAGTGGTCGTGGGATGCGCCGGATTTTTCGATATCGGCCTTGATCAAATAACTGTTTTCCACCACATAGCGATCGCCTGCCTGTAGGCCGCCCAACACCTCAGTCAGGTTGCCATCGCTGCGGCCCAGCTCCAGTGGGCGGATCTCGTAGGTGTCATCCACCTGAATAAACACCACGGTCCAGTCCCGAAAGGATTGCAGGGCGCGGTTGTCTACGGCGAGGGGGGGCTCCACTGTTTCCACCACGAGATCCCCGGCCACCAGCAACCCGGGGGTCAACAGACCCTCGGCATTGTCGACTTCGACCCGGGCCAGAGTGTAGGGCGCGTTGCCGGGTGCCGGCAGCAGATGGCGGATGGTGCCCTCCCGCTCGATACCGTCAGCCCTCAGTCGGACTTTCTGGCCGACGGTAACCTCGGCCCGCTGGCCAGGGAAGACCTTGAGTTCGGCCCACAGAGTGGTCAAATCGGCAATGGCAAATAGGGGTTGCTCCCCGGCCATTTCCCCATTGCTGATCCGACGCTCAATGACGATCCCGTCGATGGGCGTTCGCAGTGCGTAGGTTTGCAGGCTTTCGTTGGATTCCACTTGAGCGAGCACGTCACCACGTTCGACCCGGTCGCCTAAATTGACATTCACTTCAGTGGCTACACCGGGGAAGCGGGCATGCACCCGGGCAATCTGTTGCGGTGCCGTGGTCAGGCTGCCGTAGGTGGTGAGGCTGCGCTCGATGGCACCTGGCCCGGCTGCGGCCGTTGTGATACCCGCTTTTTGGGCGATAGCCGGGGCGATCCGGGTTCGACCCTCGTGAGATTGCCAGTGCCAGCGGTAGTTCTTGCCGTCCATGGTGAGCGTGACCTCCACGTCGAAGGAGTGGGGTTCAGTGACCACGCCGTCCCCCAGCCAGTAGTCCCCCTGGTAGGCGAAGTCGAAAGTGTCCACTTGCCCGCCCAGGCGGGTGAGCTGGACATTGAGGTCAATATCATTGGTAACGGCGCGGCCATCCCTGATGACCCAGGCCCGGTATTCCGGTGGGACCCCCTGCTCGAAGATCTGCAGTTCGACGGTGGCGTCGTCCTGTTGCAGCAGTATGCCGCCGTGAGGCCCTTTAGCCTCGGCCTGCGATTCGTCCTGTTGTTCCTCGGCAGCGTGCAAGGGACTGATGGCAAGGTAGCTGGCCACCAGAATCAGACAGAATTGTTTTATCAGTTGCATGGTTTGAATCCTGAATTCGTGGGTTAGCGCGTCGGGGCGCCCGGGACAGTGGCGAGTGGCTGCGCCGTAAGTTGTTCGATCAAAGCCTGGTTGAGCAGGGCCGTGGTGGCAGCGTCAACCACTGCCTGCTGTGCTGAGAGCAGCTCCCGCTGGGCGGCGGTCCATTCCACATAGCTGTAGCGGCCACCTTCGTAGGCGTCGCGGGTCTGAGTGAGTGCCTCGGTTAGGTCGGGAAGCATTTGGCCGCGGATTCGCTCAACAGTCTCGATGTTTTGTTGCCGCAAGTGGTAGGCGTCGAACAGGCGCGAATGGAGGCGCAGCAGGGTATCCTCCCTGCGGAATTGGACCTCATCCCGCGCCGCCAGAGCGGCCTGCACCTCGCCGCGATTACGCCGTCCGGAGAAGAGCGGCACTGAGAAACCAGCGGTCAAGGCGGTGTCATCCGTCTCTTCGAAGCGCCGGACGCCCACCTGCCAACGGATGTCGCTCTCGGACTGGCTGCGCGCCAGCTGAATCTCCGCTTCACGGATACGCTGTTCGCTCGCGTAGATTTGAATGGCTGGACTGTCGCTGACCCGCTGGTACAGGGCATCGAAGTCGTCGGAGGAGTCGAACTGGAACAGATCGCCTTCCAGAATCTGAAAGTCCGGGCTGGTATCGCCCCACAGGGAAGCCAGAGCCATTTTCCGGCTCTCGTATGCGGCTCGCAGACGGGACTGCTGAATACGACTCCGGGTGAGCGCGGCCTTGGCGCGCATGACCTCGGCCTGGGGCGCCGCGCCCCGGTCGGCACGTCGGGTGACGATCTCGTGGGTGGCCTCGGCCAGCGCCACGGCTTCGGCGGCCAGTTCGATTTTTTCCTGCAGGGCCAGGGTGGTGACAAAGCGTTGGGTCACCTGTCCTAGGACATCCAGGGTCTCGGCCCGGCGCTCGGCCTCGACTCGCCCGTATCGTGAGTCAACGACGCTGACTCGGGCCTGACGCTTGCCGCCGAGTTCGAGGATCGATGACAGGGACAGGGTGTACTCCGCCCCGTCAACTCCTTGCAGGTTGTCGCTGCCGAGGAAGTTTTCCACTTCCAGGCCGGCCTCCAGGGCAGGATTTTGATCTGCCGTGATGCGGCGGCCATCAAGACCCTGAAGGCGAAAATCGAAGACCTGGAGGCCGGGGTTTTGTACCATGGCCCGCGAAAGGGCATCGGATAGAGTGAGCGGTTTCTCCCCGGCGTGTGCAAGGGCAGAACCGAATGCTAGCGCTAGAAGGCAAAAGGCATGGATAATAGAGTGGCACGGCATTGCGCGCCGCCCATTTTTCATGGGCATTCTGAAAAGCATGGGACTGCTCCTACGAAAGTCTAAATGACAGTTGTTCCCCGGGTGGAGAGGGTATTCGCAGGCTCAGGAAATGGGAGGGCGGAAAAGGGAGGATTGAACCCCGGTGGTGAAGTTGGCTTGGTAGTCGGACAGTACTATTCCCGCAGTCACGCCGGAAATGTCTGTGAGGGTTTCCAGTAACACCATGTGAAAGCAGCTATGGCTGTGATGGCAATGGTCCGCTGGATGACTGGGGCTGTCGGGAGACGACTTGGTTGTCTGATTTTCGCTTTTAAAATACGCTGATTCGTGTGAATGCTCATCATAATGTGGCATTGCGGGGTTGTGCGGCTGTGCCTCATAGGCAATAGACGCCACTGACTGCAAAGCAATCAACAGCGTCATTGCGACTATGAAACAGCGTTTAATCATGCAAGTGGTCCCGGAATTTGATCGTGAGCCTAGCAGAAAGGCAACCACATTGAAACGACTGGACCCCCATGGCATTACGTGAGGCAGTAGTGCGCTGGCCTGAGCAAATCAAGTGGAGGCGATAATTAAATTGCGTCATCAATATCCCCATAGATAGATTGATACCGCTATAGCGGATAGCCACAGACTGATAATGACGCCTGCCGCGACCCGGCTGATCGGCGTTGGGTGGTGGAGTTTAGCGCGTTCGCGGTTGTCTTGAATAACAAGCTTTGGAGTCATTTTTACTACCAACCAGATGCCCGCCGGAACGATCAATAAGTCATCCAGGTAACCAATGACCGGGATGAAGTCTGGTATGAGGTCGATAGGGGAAAAAGCATAGGCACCGACGACGAAGGCCAGTATTTTGGTGTGCAGAGGGGTGCGAGAGTCCCGCGCAACCAGCCACACCGTATACATGTCCTGCCTGATAAGTCTGGCCCATCGTTTCAGGTGCGTTCGCAATGTCTTCACCGGTATTTCGGAATTAATCGTTGAATGACCTATTTTAAATACGATCGTAGTATGTCGATGACATCATCGAGTTCCTGCTGACGCTGTGCCTGAGAAATGTCTTCGGCACCAAGGTGTTCACGCAGATGGCCTTCGAGCACTTCGGACATCAGGCCATTAATGGCGCCGCGAATGGCCGCTATCTGTTGCAGTATGGCGGTGCAATCCTTGCCCTGATCCAGGGCTTTTTCAATGGCTTCAGCCTGCCCCTTAATGCGTCGAACCCGGGTTAAGAGCTTTTTTTGATCCCTGTTAGTGTGTGCCATAAGCACTGTTCTCTAGTGTGAAAATATATACTGGGGTATAGTATATGTTGCGATGCATTAAGGTACCAGTCCTGTGGAAAAAGTTGACAACACCATTCCTTGGCAGCATTCCCATATTTTTGATGACGGCAATCCGTTAGCGGAACGAAACACCCGGTGGGCGGTTTGGCTCACCGCAATTACCATGGTGGTGGAAATCGCCGGGGGATGGATTTACAACTCCATGGCGCTATTGGCTGATGGTTGGCACATGAGTTCTCATGCCATGGCGTTGGGTTTGTCGGTCCTAGCTTACGGCGCAGCACGGCGTTTGGCCCATAGCAAACGCTTCGCCTTCGGCACCTGGAAAATTGAAATCCTGGGCGGCTATACCAGTGCGATAATGCTGGTCGGGGTCGCCGGGTTGATGTTGTTCCAGTCTGTTGAACGCTTGTTAACACCGAGCCCCATTCACTATGACCAGGCGATCATTATTGCCATACTAGGTTTGTTAGTGAATCTGGCCTGTGCCTGGTTATTGAAAGATGGTCATGCTCATCATCATGGCACGGATAGTCACGATAACCATCACCATCATCATGACCTCAACCTGCGTTCTGCCTATCTGCATGTCATGACCGATGCGGCAACCTCGCTATTGGCCATTGTCGCCTTGTTTGGGGGAAAGTGGTGGGGGGCCAGTTGGCTGGACCCGGTAATGGGTATTGTGGGTGCAGGCCTGGTTTCCGTCTGGGCCTACGGGCTTTTGCGGGATACCGGGCGCGTGCTTCTGGACGCAGAAATGGATGCGCCTGTGGTGGCGGAGATACACGATGCCATCAAGTCGGCGCCGGTAGAGGCGGCAATATCGGATTTGCATGTCTGGCG
>JBBQMX010000007.1:0-11695 GCA_038329375.1 Pseudomonadales bacterium
TTCAATGTCGGCTGCGGGATCAATCTTGTTGGCGACGTGAATCACGTTGCTGTCGTCGAAGCACCGGACCACATGGGCGATGGCATCGGTTTGACGGATGTTGGCCAGAAACTGGTTGCCCAGGCCTTCACCTTTGGAGGCGCCAGCGACGAGTCCCGCGATATCGACAAATTCCATGGTTGTTGGTACTACCCGCTGGGGCTTGACGATCTCGGCCAGTTTCGTCAAGCGGGGGTCTGGCATGCCGACCACCCCGGCGTTGGGTTCAATGGTGCAGAAAGGGAAGTTCTCGGCGCCAATGCCCGCCTTGGTCAGAGCGTTGAACAGGGTGGATTTGCCGACATTGGGAAGGCCGACGATGCCGCAATTAAATCCCATGGAGTGCCTCTAATGTGGTGCTGAAAATGTGGCCGGATTATACCGGTGTCTGGTAAACGGTGCGAGCCGCTGGCGGATTAAGGAGCCTGTTAGGGTGTTGGTTTGAAACTGTGAAGGCGGTTCATGGCTACTGGTAGTTTGCCGCTCGCGGCATCGGGGAGCACGCGCATCGCCTCATCCATTACCAGTTCAAGCTCAGAGCTTTCCTGCTTGCCTAGCCTGCCGAGCACGTAGTTGGTCACCTGTCGGCTGTCGCCGGGATGTCCGATGCCAAGTCGCAGACGAAGAAATTCATTGCTGCCCAGGTGGGCAATGATGTCCCTGAGGCCATTATGGCCACCGTGACCGCCGCCTTTCTTGAGTTTGGCGGTACCAGGGAAGAGGTCGAGTTCGTCGTGGGCAACCAGTATTTGGTCAGGCTGAACCTTGAAAAAATCCGCCAGGGATTTCACGGCTATGCCGCTGCGATTCATAAACGTGGTGGGATTCAGCAAATGCAGATCAAGACCCTGGAGGTTGGCCCTGGTGTACAGTCCGTGATATTTCTTGTCTGGACGAAGGCTCTGACCCGTTGCCCGGGCCAGAGCTTCAACAAAAAGGGCTCCGGCGTTATGACGCGTATTTTCATAGTCGGGGCCAGGGTTTCCCAGCCCAACCACCATGACAATTTGCTGCGCCATGAACCGTTACCCCCGGAGTGATTAATCCTTGTCTTTGCCTTTATCTTTTGGCTTACCTTCTTCCTTGCCTTTATCTTTTGCCTTAACGTCCTCTTCGCCTTCATCTTCCTCGGCGTCCTCAGCTTCGTCAGCCTTGGTGCCGCGTGGCATATGGACAGAAACAACCGGCAGGTCGTGGTCTTCGCCCTGGCTCAGGGCAGCAATACGAACGCCTTTGGGCAGTTGCAGATCGCTCAGGTGAATAACCTGATCCATCTCGATGTCCTGCATGTCCACTTCGATAAACTCTGGCAGATCCTGGGGCAAACAGACGACTTCGACGTCGTTCATCTGGTGCGTCGGTACGCCACCCTGAAGCTTGACAGCAGGTGCTGTTGCTTCGTTGATGAAGTGCAACGGAACGTTGACGTGAATCTCGTGGTCCTTGTCAACGCGCAGGAAGTCGGCGTGGGTCAACAGCGGCTTGTACGGGTGGCGCTGCAGATCCTTTAGGATAACGCTCTCTTTCTTGCCGTCGAGCTCAATCGTCCGGATGTGAGAGTAGAAGGCTTCGTTCTCGAGGGCCTTTTTCAGCTCGTTGTGCCAAATGGTGATCGATACGGCGTCTTTCTTGCCCCCGTAAACGATTGCCGGGATTTTACGCTCTTCGCGACGCAGGCGGCGGCTCGCACCTCTCCCCTTAACGTCACGCGAGAAAGCTTCAATGATAAATTCCTGGGCCATGATACATACCTCAATAAGCACCTGTAGGACTCGCGACCAAGTACACTGCAGGCGTTTTTCTAATGTTCCCGAAAATAAAAATTATATTTTTCGGGGAGTTAAACAAACCGGGAGCCTTAAAAGGCTCCCGGTTTGAATGTGTTCGGAAGGTGTTGCTTACTCAAACATGGCGCTGATGGATTCTTCGTTGCTGACGCGACGAATAGATTCAGCCAGCAGGCCTGCCATTCCGAGGGGGCGGATTCTATCACATTCACGGGCTTTGTCACCCAGTGGAATAGTATCGCAGACAACCAGCTCATCCAGCTCGGAGGCGTTAATGTTGTCAATTGCGGGTCCCGAGAGTACCGGGTGAGTGATATAAGCGATAACTCTTGATGCGCCATGCTCCTTCAGAGCCTTGGCTGCCTTGCACAGGGTGCCGGCGGTATCGACGATGTCGTCCACCAGAATACAGGTTTTGTCTTTGACATCACCAATGATGTGCATCACCTGGGAGACGTTCGCCTTCGGGCGACGTTTATCGATGATCGCGAGGTCGGCGTCGTCGAGGCGCTTGGCGATTGCGCGTGCGCGAACCACGCCACCGACGTCAGGAGATACCACAACAAAGTTTTCAAAACGTTGTTTTTCGATATCTTCCAGCAGCACAGGTGTGGCGTATATGTTGTCTACCGGGATATCAAAGAAGCCCTGAATCTGGTCGGCATGCAGATCGACGGTCAGAACCCGGTCAATGCCGATGCTGGTAATCATGTCGGCTACCACTTTGGCGCTGATGGACACGCGGGTGGAGCGAACGCGACGATCCTGGCGGGCGTAGCCATAATAGGGGATTACCGCTGTAATACGGGTGGCTGAGGCGCGGCGAAGGGCATCTGCCATAACGATCAGTTCCATCAGGTTATCGTTGGTCGGATAACAGGTGGGCTGGATGATGAACACATCGTGGCCGCGAACATTCTCATTTATTTCAACAGTGGTTTCGCCATCACTGAACTTGCCGACGGAGGCTTCGCCCATGGGGATGTGCAGTTTATGGGCAATACTTCTAGCAAGTTCCGGGTGGGCATTGCCCGCGAAAATCATCAGCTTGGACACGATGGAATCCTTCTCGGTATCAGAAGTCATATTGAAAAATTCAGGAGGGAGTTGGCTGGGGTGGCAGGATTCGAACCTGCGCATGACGGGATCAAAACCCGTTGCCTTACCACTTGGCGACACCCCAATATCGTGCTTCTTTTTGGCATCATCTCAGCTCTGTCAGCTTTCGGTGTAGTGGTGACTGGTTCACCCCTTTAGCTACGAACCCGGTGATGCCGGAAGGTTTGCTTGCCCAGACTTTTTGGGCTTTGGATTCTGTTGGGAAACGTCCAAATATGCAAGCCCCGGTTCCGGTTAATCTTGCAGGTCCGAATTTTGACAGCCATTCCAGGCTCTGCTTGACCTCTGGATACAGTCTGCAAACTACATCCTCGCAGTCGTTCCGGTACCTTGAAACGTCTCCCTCAAAAGCGGGCGCTATTTTGATTCCAGGGGTGTCCCTTGTCAACCCTTGCTGGGAAAAAATCAGTCCTGTGTTGATGTTGCACGCCGGTTTCAATACTACAAACCAATCCTCCGGTGGCTGAGCTGCTGTGAGTTTTTCCCCGATCCCCTCACCAAATGCCGCAAACCCCCGGACAAATACCGGCACATCTGCTCCCAGGGTGAGCCCCAGTTCAGCCAGTTGATCCAGTGAGTAATTGAGTTGCCAGAGATGATTCAGTCCCAGCAGGGCAGTGGCGGCATCGGAGCTGCCCCCACCGAGGCCACCGCCCATCGGCAGTCGCTTGATCAGGGTCATGCTGGCGCCGGGCACTGGCCGGTTTGCGCGGGCTTTCAGCAGCTGGGCAGCTCGTACAATCAGGTTATCATCGTCACACACATCGGGAAGAGCTGACTCAAGTATTACTTGGCCATCCTGCCGGGGTCTGAACTCCAGCTCATCACCGAAATCCAGAAACTGAAACAACGTTTGCAGTTCATGATAGCCGTCTTCCCGGCGCCCGTTAATGTGAAGGAAGAGGTTCAATTTAGCGGGGGCAGGCAGGAAGAAAGTCATGGCTGATCAGGGCTGCGCATCTGCCAGTCGGTCACGACCAGGCGTACCCGCTTGTCTTCTTTCAGTGCGGTGATTCTGGCTGGCAGCAACGGCTGCTCATCCATAAACGATTGCCAACGGTCATAGCGAATTTCCCAACCCTGCTGGCGGATCACTGCGAGGTCACCGGCTTCATTGAACAGCAATCGAAAATCGCTGGCCGGATCAGGCAGGCCCTTGATCCACCAGGTCAGGCTGTCGATAGGCAATTGCCAGCCGGTGGCTGCTTCAACGAGTGAATCGGGATCGTTGGAGCGATAGGTTTCGCCGTCGGGTAAGGTCAGTTCAAGGAAGCCCGGTACCCCTTCAAGCTCAGTTCTGCCCAGACCCAGGAACGCTGACGAAAGCGATAGCCGGTAGCGTTCGTTGTCCTGTACCCAGCGGTTGATATTGGCCGTACCGCTGTCTGAGGGCTGCCGTACCGCGAGCTTGCCCTGAAGTTGCCAGTGCTGAAAGGCGTTGAGAGCGCTCTGACGTTGGCTCCAGCTCGCCGGTGGTTGTTCCGTCAGGCCTTCCGGCAGAGGTTCAGTGGGCGTTGTCGCGCAGGCGCTCAGCCCAAGTGATATGCAGACGATGATCGCTGCTCTAATACCCATTACTGAGGTTGCTCCACGCCCAGGCGCTCAAGGGTTTCCAGAATCAGCTCATCGGCAGGGTCCTTCTCAAGGCCTTCGCGCCAGATCATCCGGGCCTGCTCCTGTTGGCCGTTTTGCCACAGGGCTTCACCCAAATGGGCGGCCACTTCCGGGTCCGGGAAGGTCTCGTAGGCCGCCTGCAGATAATCGAGAGCCTTGCTGGTTTCACCCTGCTTGAAAAGTACCCAGCCCATGCTGTCGAGGATCGCCGGATTTTCAGGGTCAAGGCTAAGCGCCCGCTCGATCAGACCCTGGGCCTCGTCAAACCGTGTAGAGCGCGTGGTGAGAATATAGCCCAGAGCGTTCAGGGTAACGGCGTTGTCCGGTTCCTGCTCGAGAATGGCGCGCAGGTCCTGCTCGGCGTCTTCAAACCGGCCGTTGCTGTCATGCAACATGGCGCGGGCATAACGAATACGGACGTTTCCGGGGTAAGCGGCAAGTGCTTCATCGGCAGCTTCCATGGCCTGGTCATTGTGCTCCAGATCGAGCAAAAGGTTGATCTGCAGCAACCAGAAATTCTCTGCACTCTCGGGAGTGGTTTCTCTCAGATTTCTGAGAGTTGCAAGTGCCTGGTCCAGCTCGCCGGATTGCGCTCTCAGGGCACTGGCTCGTGCCAATGCAGCCAGATAATGGTTGCTGTCCCTGACGCGATCGTAGTAGCCGATTGCGCTTTCAATGTCGCCCTCTTCGTCAGCAATTCGCCCCAGGTAATAATGAGCTTCGCTGCTATGTTGGCCTTGCTCTATCAACCCTGTCAGCTCTTTCCTGGCAAGCTCGGTTTCACCGTTTTCAAGCGCAACGAGTGCGTGCGATAGCCGGAGGCCCGGCACATTGGGGAACTGTTCTATTAAACGTTTGAACTCATCCTGAGCGGCCTGGAGTTGCCCTTCACCAATCAACATTCGGCCGTACAGGGTACCCATCTGGCGATTTTCAGGGTAACGGCGTGTGTTATAGAGCAAATGCTCCAGAGCTTGCTTTTGTTGTCCGGTTTGATAGAGCAAGTCGCCTTTGAGGACCAGTGCAGGCTGAAACTCCGGTTTGTCGTCCAGTAACTGCTGTAACTGAGCAAGCGCAGATTCGTTGTCGCCGATGACCTTGAGCAGCAAGGCAATACTGTAGCGAATTTCATTGTTATCGGGATGACGATCCGCCAGATCTTCATAAAGCTGCAGGAGTTCCAGTTGGCTGGAGGCGGGAAGGCTGGTCGCCAAGGCCGCGAGGCTGTCAAAGTCTGCGTCGCCACCGAGGTCCATGATCTGCTCCATGTGGTAAAGCGCTTTCTCAAGATCATTGCGCTTTACGCTCTGAACCGCTGCAACCCGGTGGGCCTGTACGTTGTTGGGGTCGGTTTCCAGCCATAATTCCGCCAATTGGCGCTGAGCATTATCCGCCTTCAAGGACTGGGATATGCGCATGGCGCGCTCAATAACCAGCCGATCCTGGGACTGCTTGGCAGCTTCGACATAATTCATCAGGGTGACGTCATACCGGCCCCGCTGAGCAGCTATTTCCGCCGACATCAGGAGGTAGAGAATATTCGGTTCGAAGTCCGAGTATTTGATGTCTGCTTTTTCAGTCGTCAGGCCGGCAGCGGGCACTATTGTTTCCGGTGGCGATGCGCTGTCGTCATTCATTATGTTGGCACAGCCGGAAAGCCCGATCAGGCAGGTGGCTAGCAGAAAGGCCGATTTTTGCATGTGACTTCCCGTATCTATTTACGATATGCATGAGTCGGAATGACCTCATTTACCAGACCCTATGATGGCATAAGCATTTGAGCTTGCCCAATCTGTCGATCCCCTGCATTAAAGGCCAGCAATGGTGGTCTCGCGGCGTGTTTTGTCGGCATTTACCGAAGCATTTCGGGATTAGGTGGCACCCGGGTGGCCGGGCCGGTAAAATAAAGAGTGTTAATCCTCTATACTGGTCGCGTTTCCAGAGTCACTTGGCTCTGGTAATTCCGATACGAGCTGGCAAAAGGTAGCCTCAATCGTCCTATGGCATTGCTAACGCTGGGAATCAATCACCGTACGGCGCCGCTAGAGCTACGCGAACGCGTCGCTTTTATGCCCGAGCGTATGGCGGAGGCGTTTGCCGAATTACGGGCAACAACCGGTGCCAGCGAGGCGGCGATTCTGTCGACCTGTAACCGCACCGAGCTTTATCTGGCCGGTGACGACGACTGTGCTCAAGCGGTACTACGGTGGCTTTCGGGCTTTCACGGACTTGAGGTCGCAGAGCTTGAGAGCGCGTTCTATATTTACCGGGATTCCGAGGCTGTGCGCCACATGATGCGGGTTGCTTCGGGCCTGGATTCGATGGTGCTGGGTGAGCCGCAGATTCTGGGCCAGCTCAAGGATGCCTATACCCTGGCCCGCGAACATGGTGCCAGTGGAGTGTTTTTGTCGCGATTGTTCGAGCAGAGCTTTACGGTTGCCAAACGGGTAAGAACGCAAACGGCTATTGGGGAAAACCCGGTATCGGTCGCCTACGCCGCGGTAAGAATGGCCAGCCATATTTTTGCTGACATGTCCAATAACACGGCGCTGTTGATTGGTGCTGGCCAGACCATAGAGCTGGTAGCGCGACATTTGGCCGACGCTGGCGTAAAGCATTTCCTGGTCGCCAACCGAACCCTGGAGCGTGCCCAGACTCTGGCGGAAGCCCGGGGCGGGCGGGGCATTACGCTTGCAGAAATTCCTGGCGTGCTCGCAAACGTTGATATCATTATCTCATCCACAGCTAGCCCGCTGCCCATTCTTGGCAAGGGTGCGGTAGAGCGGGCCCTGCGCAAGCGCAAACATCGGCCCTTTTTCATGGTTGATATTGCCGTTCCACGGGATATTGAGCCGGAGGTGGCCTCGTTGGCGGATGTCTACCTGTACACCGTCGATGATCTGCACAGCGTGATTGAAGAAAATGTCCGCTCCCGCGAGGGCGCTGCGCGGGAAGCGGAAAATCTCATTTTGGCAGGGACCCAGACCTTCCTGTCGCAACTGCGGTCGCTGGATGCAGTGGCAACCCTCAAGCAATTCCGCCAGCGTGCGGAGATACTGCGTGATATCGAAATCGAGAAGGCCCTGCGCGCGCTGCGTAACGGAAGTGATCCTGAGACTGTTCTGCGCGGCCTTGGGCGGGGCATTACCAATAAGCTGCTACACGAGCCCTCGGTGCAGGTCCGCAAGGCGACTGCCGAAGGTCGGGTGGAAGTGACTGACTGGCTGCGTGAGTTACATCAACTTGAAGTCCAGGAAGGCGACATTTCCCCCACCCCGGAAAAATTATGAAAGCATCAATACAAAACAGACTCGAACGGTTGAACGACCGCTTCGATGAAGTCAGTGGCCTTTTGAGTGACCGGGGTGTTATTGGCGACCAGAATCGTTTCCGGGACCTTTCCCGTGAATTTGCTGAAATCGAACCCATCGTCAACTGCTTCAGGGCCTGGCAACTGACCCGCACCGAGGTGGCTGAGGCGCTTGAGCTCGCCCGGGACGGGGATGCGGATATGCGTGCCATGGCCGAGGAGGAAATGGCCAGCGCCGAGGCGAACAGTGAAACGCTGGCGGAAGAATTACAGCACCTAATGTTGCCCAAGGACCCCAACGACACCAAGAACGTGTTTCTTGAAATAAGGGCAGGTACCGGTGGTGACGAAGCCGCTATTTTCGCCGGCGATTTGTTCAGAATGTATCTCCGTTACGCTGAACACAGGCGCTGGCAGGTTGAAGTGATCAGCCAGAGTGACGGTGAACATGGTGGCTATAAGGAAATCATCAGCCGGGTATCCGGTACCGGAGTTTATGGCGCCCTGAAGTTTGAATCCGGAGCTCACCGGGTTCAGCGGGTGCCGGAGACTGAATCCCAGGGCCGCATTCATACCTCAGCCTGTACCGTTGCAGTAATGCCGGAAGCGGATGAGGCTGAAGCGATCGAGATCAATAAGTCTGACCTGCGGGTCGATACGTTCAGGGCCTCCGGCGCGGGTGGCCAGCACGTCAATAAAACCGACTCGGCTATACGCTTAACGCACTTACCTTCGGGTATTGTGGTGGAATGCCAGGACGAGCGCTCCCAACATAAAAACCGCGCCAGAGCTATGAGTCTGCTGCAGGCTCGCCTGCAGAATGCGGAGAACGAGCGTAATCAAATGAGCCAGGCCGCGACCCGCAAAAGCCTGGTGGGCAGTGGTGACCGCTCCGAACGCATCCGCACCTACAACTTCCCCCAGGGCCGGGTGACAGACCATCGTATTAACCTGACGCTGTACAGACTCGACGAAGTCATCGGTGGTGACCTGAGCTCGGTGATTGATCCGCTGAGGCAGGAGCATCAGGCTGAGTTGCTGGCCAGTCTGGCCGATGACTGAGTCGTTGCAAACCTCGGAAGAATAGCTTCAGAAGGCAGCTAGCGAAATTGACAGTGATACGCCGAGGCTGGATGCCGAACTGCTGATGACCCAGGTTACCGGCTGGTCCCGCACCTCGTTGCGGGCCTGGCCGGAGCGTTGGTTGACCGATGCCCAGCAGGAGACATTTGAAAACTTGCTGACTCGCCGGGTGTCCGGTGAGCCCATTGCTCATATTCTGGAGCAGCAGGCATTCTGGTCGCTCTCGCTCAAGGTAAGCAACGCCACTTTGATTCCCCGGCCAGATACCGAATGCCTTGTGGAAACCGCTCTCGAATTGGCGCTGCCTTCCGATGCCCGAGTGCTTGATCTGGGCACTGGCACTGGTGCAATTGCGTTGGCCCTGTGCTCGGAAAGACCCCGCTGGCACGTGACGGCGACAGATGTTGTATCAGAAGCCGTGGCGCTTGCCCGCTTCAACGCGGAGCAGTTCGGAATGACGGTTGGTGTGGTCCAGAGCGACTGGTTCAGCGCACTGCGGCCAGAGCGGTTTAACCTGATTGTGTCTAACCCGCCTTACATCGTGTCGGATGATCACCATTTGAGCGAAGGCGATGTCAGGTTCGAACCACGGTCAGCTTTGACTGCCGGTAAGGACGGCCTGGATGACTTGCGTTTGATCATCTCACAAGCACCGGAATGGTTGGCGCCCGGCGGCTGGTTGCTGGTTGAGCATGGTTACGATCAGGCCGGTGCGGTCCAGCAGCTGTTCGCCGCAGCGGGGTTTGAGGCCGTGATGACCCGTAAAGATTACGGCCAACAGGACCGCCTGACGATAGGCCAGCAACCAGCTACCGAATCGGGCAATTAACCCCTTTAACTGCAGGAACCACCAGATGTTAACTGACGACGAGCTGATGCGTTACAGCCGCCAGATTCTGCTGCCATCTTTTGACGTGGCCGGGCAGGCACGGCTGAAATCCGCGCGGGTATTGGTGGTTGGTGCTGGCGGGCTGGGTTGTCCGGTAGCTCTGTATCTGGCCGCCGCCGGGGTAGGGCATCTTACACTGGCCGATGATGACGTCATTGAGTTGGCCAATCTGCAGCGGCAGATCGCCTTTGAGAGCACCCAGTTGGGAGAGCCGAAAGCGCAGGCCCTTGCCGAGCAGATGCGGCGTATTAACCCTTTAGTAAAAGTAGACGCCGTCACTGAGCGTCTCGAAGGTGATGATCTGTTGCGACAGGTGCAAGCCTGTGATCTGGTGCTCGACTGCACCGATAATTTCTCTACCCGTTTTGCCATCAATAAAGCTTGTGTCAAAGCTGGAGTGCCGCTGGTTTCAGGCGCGGCAATTCGTGGCGAAGGCCAGTTAGCGGTGTTTGATACCCGCCAACCGGATGCTCCGTGCTACCAGTGTTTGTATCCGGATCAGGGTAACGACGAACTGACCTGCTCGGAAGCTGGCGTGATCGGCCCGCTCGTGGGCATTATCGGCGCCTGCCAGGCCATGGAAGCTATCAAGATGCTGACGAACGTGGGGGTGCCATTGACCGGGCGACTACTGATTCTTGATGCCTGGCGCATGGAGTGGCGTGAAATGAAGCTTGCCCGGGACCCTGAGTGTCCGGTTTGCTCTGGCTAACCGTGAGTTAGCAAACCTGCCCCTGCCCTGGCGCGAGCTCCTAAGTTAGTCTTTCAGCGCCTGAAACTTGGCAATGGCTTGTTTTCGGCTTTCTTTTAAATCCACGATCGGTCGCGGATAGCCTTTCGGTATCACGCCATTTGCCCAGGGTTGGTGAATGCGCTTATTGTTCAGTTTTGCCAATTCTGGCACATAGTGCCGGATAAACTCGCCTCTGGGATCGAAGCGCTCACTCTGAGTTGCCGGATTGAACACCCGGAAGTAGGGTGCTGAATCGGTTCCTGTCGATGCACTCCACTGCCAGCCGCCATTGTTTGAGGCCAGGAAACCGTCCACCAGCCGGGACATGAAGTAGGCCTCCCCCAGCCGCCAGTCAACGAACAGGTTTTTGGTCAGGAACATCGCGGTAATCATCCGCAGGCGATTGTGCATCCAGCCGGTCTGATTCAGTTGTCGCATGGCCGCATCCACAATGGGTACGCCCGTACGGCCTTGCTTCCAGGCTTCGAAGTGCCCACCCGGGGCATTCCAGTTCAGGGCTTCGGTTTCCGGCTTGAACGCCCGGTGCATGCTCACTCGAGGAAAGTGATACAGAATGTTTATATAGAAGTCCCGCCAGGCAATTTCGGTTACCCAGGTGAACAAGCCTTCGTTCTCGCCCTCTGAGGCCAGCGCCTGATGACCGGCCAGCCAGCATTGGCGGCCGGACAACACACCGTTGGCCAGGTAGGGAGAGAGCAGGCTGGTGCCCTCGAGCGCAGGAAAAACCCGTTCTTTCTTATAGCTTTTGGCTCGGTATTCTATAAACTCGGCAAGCTGCTTGTGAGCTGCATCCTCACCCACGGGCACCAGAGGTTCCGGAGCCTTCTGATAACCGGCGAGGGCAGTGGTTAAATAGTTTGGGGCCACCGGGTCAGCCACTTTAACCGGTGCCGGGAACGGGTTGGGCATGGTGTCCCCGGCCCACTGGCGCCAGCGTCGGGAAAACGGAGTAAACACGGAATAGGGCTCCTCCTGCTGAGTCAGGATGGTGCCAACGGGCGCAACCGTCTGATCGCGGTATTTATTGACCTTGATATCGGCGCTTGTGAGGCGTTGGTGGACAGCTTTATCGCGCCGCCGCTCGTTAACACCGTATTCTT
>JBBQMX010000008.1:0-11463 GCA_038329375.1 Pseudomonadales bacterium
AGCTGAAAATTCGGTAGATAGATGACTGAGCATGTCAGTCACCGGGAAGCAGATGATTTGTGGCTCAAGCGCCCCTGCGTCCAGTTTGGAAATGTCGAGCAGGGTGCTGATGATTTCCTCAGCGGCGCCCAGTGAACTGTCAATGTGTTGGACAAGTTCACGGACCTCACCGGATTGCGCCTTACCTGATACGGCCGAGGTAAATAACCGGGCGGCGTTCAGGGGTTGCAGAAGATCATGACTTGCGGAGGCGAGAAAACGCGTTTTGCTGTGATTTGCCTGTTCGGCTATGGATTTAGCTTTCAGCATCTGCTCATTAATCACCTGGAGTTCCTGGGTGCGCTCTTTTACCCGCTGCTCAAGGTAGATGTTAGTTTCTTTCAACGCCTGTTCCGTGCGTCGAATGGCGGTAATGTCCTGGAAGGTGGTTACATAGCCGCCACCGGGAATCGGGCTACCCTCGATTTTCAGAACGGTGCCGTCCGGGCGGTGACGTTCATAGGACATCGGATCGCCTTTGCGCATGTCGCGGCATCGATCGGCTACAATGTCATCTATTTTTCTGGCAGGCAGATTTGCGGTCATCAGGTTGTAGCGCATCAGATCTTCAACAGCTCGTCCGGCCCGAACAAAACCTCGCGGATAGGAGAAAAGCTCCAGGTAACGTTGATTCCAAACCACCAGTTGCTGCTGATGATTGACCACTGAAACACCGAGGCTGATATTCTCTATCGCAGATTGCAGTAGTTCCTGGCTGAAGGTCATGGCCTGGGATGCTTCATCCACGATGCTGACCACGTCTTCTATCTGCATGTCCCGACCGGTGAGAGTCGATTCAAGCACCACGCGAGCGGTCGAGGCACCAATAACCGAGGCGAGCTGCCGTTCTATATATTTCATCAAATGGGTGGAGGCTGGCCGGTGCGGGGCGAGCCTGATAGCGTTGCGCCGCTCGTAATTTCGGAACAATGCATCGGCCCGTTCGTCTCCCATGAAGCGGTCCGCAAGAGCCTGCAGATCAGAGGTTAGTACTTCGCCTACCCACGCCTGCTGCTGGGGTGTTTCAGACCGGGGCTGTGGGTCCTGGAAGAAAGCAGCAATCTGAATTTTTTCACGCACTCGTTGGCGGGTAAGAAGCGACAGGGAAATATAAAGCAGGGTGTTCACCCCAAGACTCCAGATAATGCCATGGCTTACCCGGTCTACTTCAAGTCCAAAAAGCGCCGTCGGTCGCGTCCAGTTCAGCCCCCAGAGGCCTTCGTCGAGAAGCGTGTCAGCCAGCCACCCTGTTGATGTCATGGCCGGGATCAATAGTGTGTAGCACCAGAGTGCAAAGCCGCAGGCAAGCCCCCAAACGGCGCCAGTATGATTACCGCGTCGCCAGACGATGCCACCAATCAGCGCTGGACCAAATTGTGCGACAGCGGCAAATGAAAGCAGGCCGAAAGCCGTCAGACTGTAATCGGCACCTGCCAGCCGATAAAAACCATAAGCTATCAGTAGAACGCCGAAAATGGCCACACGGCGAATAGCCAATAACAGGAAGCTCAGATCATCCCGCTTATTCATCCGTGGACGGAAGAACCTGAGTAGCGCCGGCATCACGATTTCGTTACTCACCATGGTGGCGATAGCCACCGAGCATACGATCACCATTGCGGCCGCCGCTGAACCACCTCCGAGGAATGCCAAAATTGCCAGCCAGTGCTCGCCAGCCAGGATGGGGAGGCTGAGAATAAGGGTGTCGGGATTGGTTAGGTCCGCTCCCGGTGCCATCAGACCTGCACCGGCAATCGGAATGACAAAGGCGCTAGCGATAATGAGGTAAGCAGGCATTGCCCAGCGCGCGGTCTCAAAATCCCGGTGATCGGTATTCTCTACCACCATCACATGGAACTGGCGGGGCAGGCAGATGATGGCGAGCATGGCCACAAGCGTCTGTGTGATAAAAGCGGGGGCCTCAATAGCGTCCGTTGTCAAAACGCCCATCAAGCCCGCGGCATCAATCTTGGAGAACAGATCACCGAAACCGTTGTAGAGCCCAAAGCAGACGAAGAGTCCGACAGCAACGAACGCCACCAGTTTGATGACAGATTCAAAAGCCACGGCCTGGATCATGCCACGATGATGTTCAGTGGACTCCAGGTGACGGGTACCGAAGAGAATTGTGAATACGGTTAATACGATGGTTATGTACCAGGCGGAATCAGTCCATGCGGCCTGGTTTAACTCCCCAGTGGGGGAACCCGAGTCTGACAAAATACTGAAGCCCATCGCTATAGCTTTCAGTTGCAAGGCAATATAAGGCACGCTGCCGACCAGCGCGATAAAAGCAATCATGGCGGCGAGGGATTGGGATTTGCCATAACGAGAGGCAATGAAATCCGCTATGGAAGTGCTGTTACTGCGTTTGCTGATAAAAATGATGCGGCGGAGCAACGGTGCACCGAAGACGAAGATCAGTAATGGCCCCAGGTAAATTGGCAGGAAGCCAAGCCCTTCCTGAGTAGCACGGCCTACAGCGCCGTAGAAAGTCCATGACGTGAAATATACTGCCAGCGACAGTGCGTATACGTGGGTGCGGGCAAACCGTTTGCGATAAAGGGCAGGGTGCCTGTCGCCAGCCCAGGCAATAGCGAAAAGCAGGGAAATGTAGGCAATAGAAATCAGAACAAGCAGCCATACGCTCAGCATAAACAGGCTTTCTCGCAACGCGGGTTAGACATACCACCGGTATTTTTATTCAAGGTTAGTGCCAGTTGTTACATCCGTTCAATGATGCCAACAGTGTAGCGGAAACCATGCAGAGGCAACGTAGGGATTTGTGAGTCTTAAACAAAGATTGCTGGAAACCGTCGGGAACCCAGTAATCTTTGGAATACGGATGGCTTAACGACAGGCTGCTTCAAGAAGTTTATTGCCTGAGGGTAAAAGCTTCATTCCCGCAGTCTCTGGCTCGCCTGCTTCACTGAGCGGGACCAGTTCTCTCGATCGGCAATTCAGCAGGTAGGCCTTTTCTGCTACCCGATCACCATAACTGCTTTTGAAACGGTACAAAACAAACTGTAGTACATCAGCGTCAGCTACACCTCTTGTGATGCTGGCTTTGTCCAGCACTGTGAAACGGGTTATTTGCGGAGCAGCATAGCTCCAGGGGCGCCAGAAGACCTGGTCTTCCACTTTGCTGACGACTTCGGTCTCAGCAGGAAGGCGTGATTGCATATGCTCAAACCAGGTGTACTCGATATAAACCTGGTAGCCCATCATGCCCAGCCCGGCAAAAACGGGAATAATCCACTTGGGTGCCTTCTTGAACGTCAGACCACGAATACCGTAGCCAATACCCGCTGCACCCAGGCCGGCAAAAACCGTTGCAACCAAATCCCAAAACATAATGTTTCCTTAAAAAAACGGGCCTCCTCAATGAGGAAGCCCGTTTTGGATCAACCCTTTACAGATGATTATCTGCGCAAGGCTCTATTATTGCTTAGTGATCAGTTGCCTGGCCAGCGCCACGTGGGTAACGAACGCTTTCAACCAACTCCTGAATTTCAATTGGTGGCTCCTCTGTTGCGTTAGAGACAACGAATGCAACTCCGAAGTTGATCACCGCACCTATAGCACCGAAGGACAGTGGCGAGATGCCCAGCAACCAGTTATCCGGTGTGTTGGCAAGGTTGTTGGTGCCAGGAATGAAGAACCAGCCCAGGAAGATAAAGATATATACCAGAGTTGAAATCAGGCCTGCCAGCATACCGGCGATAGCGCCTTTGTTGTTAACCCGCTTGGAGAATATACCCATCATCAATGCTGGGAACAGCGAGGCAGCTGCGATACCAAAGGCGAGGGCTACCACCTGCGCAGCGAAGCCTGGAGGGTTTGCGCCGAGATAAGTGGCCACCACTATGGCTACAGCCATTGATATACGTGCTGCCAGTAGCTCCCCCTTGTCCGAAATATCAGGTTTGAAGGCGCCCTTGATCAGGTCGTGACTGACTGCCGAAGATATTGCCAGCAACAAGCCTGCCGCCGTTGATAGTGCGGCTGCAAGACCACCCGCTGCAATCAAGCCGATAACCCAGCCCGGCAGGTTTGCGATCTCCGGATTGGCCAGAACGAGAATGTCGTTGTTGTAGGTAAACTCGTTACCTTCCCATCCGCGTGCAGCCGCTTCATCGGCAAATGCCGGGACCTCGTTGTAGTGCTGGATACGGCCATCGTTGTTCTTGTCTTCGAACTGAATCAGGCCAGTGACTTCCCATTCACGTACCCACTGTGGCCGGCTTTCGTACTCAATAGCCTGATTTTCAACACCGTCCGGATAGATGGTAGTCATCAGGTTCAGGCGAGCCATTGAAGCAACCGCAGGCGCAGTCAGGTAAAGCAGCGCAATGAATATCAATGCCCAGCCAGCGGACCAGCGTGCATCGGCCACCTTTGGTACGGTGAAGAAGCGGATAATAACGTGTGGCAGACCTGCAGTACCAATCATTAGGGACAGCGTGAACAGAACCATGTTCAATTTGTTGTCCACATCAGCGGTATAGTCCCGGAAGCCGAGGGCTGTGATGACTTCATCCAGCTTTTCCAGCAACGGTAGACCTGAGTCAATATGAGTGGAAAACAGCCCCAAAGGAGGAAGCGCGTTGCCCGTCAGCTGGAAGGAAATGAAGACGGCAGGAATGGTGTAGGCAACGATCGGTACGCAGTACTGGGCCACCTGGGTGTAGGTAATACCTTTCATGCCACCGAGAACCGCGTAGATGAAGACCACCACGGCAGCAATCATCAGGCCAGTTGTTGAATCTACTTCCAGGAACCGCGAGAAGGCTACACCGGCACCGGCCATCTGGCCTATAACGTAGGTAACAGACGCCGCAATCAGGCAGGCGACCGCAACAAATCGCGCATTCCGGCTGTAGAACCGGTCGCCGATAAACTCGGGTACGGTGTACTTGCCAAATTTACGCAGGTAAGGGGCCAGCAGCATAGCCAGTAGTACGTAACCACCTGTCCAGCCCATCAGGAAGCTGGAGTTGGCATAGCCGCCTGCAGCAATCAAACCGGCCATGGAGATAAAGGACGCAGCTGACATCCAGTCTGCACCGATAGCCATACCGTTAGTGACGGGGTGAACACCACCGCCCGCTACATAGAAGTCTTTTGTGCTCCCGGCTTTCGCCCAGATCGCAATCGCGATGTAGATGAGGAATGACCCACCCACAAACACCAGATTAATGGCAAATTGACTCATGGTGCTTACTCCTCGTCCAGGCCGAATTGTTTATCGAGTGTGTTCATTCTCCAGGCATAGAAGAAGATCAATACGATAAACGTGAGAATGGAACCCTGTTGTGCGAACCAGAACCCGAGGTCTGTGCCGCCAAACTCGATACCAGCCAGCAGAGGACGAAAGAGAATAGCGCAGCCGTAGGACACGAATGCCCAGACGATCATGCAGCCTATAATAAGGCGAAGGTTCGCCTTCCAGTACTTCACAGCGTTGTCAGCATGTTCCGACATAACAGCTCTCCAGTGTTGTTATTGTTCACTCAAGACGTTTTCAGAGGGATGTTTTTGGGGGAGGAAGGTATTATTTTTCAAGTGCTCCTCCGACTCTTGGCCCATTAAGACTTTACCCCGCAACAACTTTATAGATATTGGCAAATAGTCTAATTTCTCAGGTGTTACTGTGAAATAAAGCAACTTTATGTGACGGAGTTGGAGGTTATAACTGCAAAGTGTTCATTAATGGCGATTCATGGCTTTCAGGCGCCGATAGAACCGCAACTTTTCGATTAGTTGAGAGACTGTCGTAATGTCACTTTTCAAGGCCCGGCTGAGAGCTATCAGCGTCAGCTCGGCTGTTGCCATGGCATCTGCCGCCGCGTGATGACGAGCACTGACATCAAGCCTGAAATGGTCGATCCAATTGTCCAGTCGACCACGGTTTAGCCCGGCCTCCGGAAATACCGCGGGCATGATGTCGGCCACATCAATCCAGATGTGCTGCTGGGTATAACCCAGGGTGTGTTTGAGGGATTTTTCGAGGAATTTCTGATCAAATGCAGAATGGAATGCCAGCACGGGATCGCCATTCATCCATTCCAGAAGGTACAACAGGGCCTCTTCTGTTTCATGTCCCTTAACCAGCGCTTCCGGGGTAATACCGTGGATCAGGACGGTTTCGCGGATATCAAGCTCGGGCCGCCTCAGAATCAGATCGAACTGATCGTGCAGGGGAATTTTAAGCCCATCAATGGCCACCGCCCCGATGGCGATAACCTGGTCCTTGGCCGAGTTGAGCCCGGTTGTTTCCAGATCCAGAACGATAAGACGACAATCAGACAGATATTGCCCGCCTGCGGTTTTTGGGGCTGGCAGGTGTTGCAGGTCATGATGTTCTGCCGGGCCGGTCAGGCGCCGGTTAATCCACTCTTTGAATTGATCCAGCATGGGGGTTCCTGTCATCACAGCAAATAGGCTGTCTCAAGTTTCTGTTGCAGGCGCTGGGCTTGCCGGAAGGACTCCCGCAGAATGCGCCGGTCCAGTGGGTTCAGGTCATCGGGATTAATATAGTTCGACAGGGGCTGCTCTTTTGCCAGTTGCTCCTGATGGGTTCGCATACGAATCAATTGGATGAGGCTGTATGCTTCCTTCCATGCGCCCGCGTCCTGGCGATCAAAGACGCCTTTCGCTACCAGGCGATCCATGCGTTCGAGAGTGTTTGGCTCTTCGATACCATTGGCCAGCGCAAATACCCTTACCGCCTCAACAAAGGGTGCCAGCCCCTGTCGCTTCAGGTCCAGAGTGTTTTTCTCGCCATCCGGCGCGTATCGGAACGTTCTGAATAATGTGAGTGGAGGACGTCGGGTGACGGCGTTTCCCGCCAGCATTTTCTGGAACAGGCCATTTTTCTGAATTCGATCCACTATTTTTTTCAGTAAATCGTTCAGCGGTTTATCAGGACCGAAGACGGCTCGCATGTCCAAAAAAATACAGGAATAAATCAGATTTTGAGGGGTTGAGGCATCGATGAATCTGATAAACCAGTCATCCCATTCCTTGCTGCTCAGGCACAGCTTGGGATTGTTGGCCATGATGTTGCCTTTGCAGAGGGTAAAGCCGCATTCCGCCAGTTCGTGATTAACCCTATCGGCAAACGGCAGCAGCCTCTCCCTGACCTGGTCTTCTGTCATGCCCGCCGGCGTTTCAAAAAGAATGCCGTTATCCTGGTCGGTCAGCAGGGTTTGCTCCTGTCGACCTTCGCTGCCGAATGTCAGCCAGGTAAAGGGAATGCCCGGGTCATGTTTTTTGATATTCAGTTCAAGTACCCGTCGAACCGTTACATCGTTAAGCGTCGTTATTATTTTAACGATCTGTCCGGAGTCAGCGCCGTGGGCGAGCATGGTATCCACCAATCTGGAAACCTCACTGCGCAGACTCACCAGCGTACGCAAATGACTGGCGGTGCCGATAGTGCGGGCCAGATTAACAAGCCCCACTCGCTGCAGTGAGAACAGATCGCGCTCGGATACAACGCCAATCAGACGATGATCTGCGTCCACCACAAACAAATGGGCAAAGTGGTGTTCCGCCATCAGCAAAGCGGCATCAAAGGCGTGGTCCGTGGAGGGCAGAGAGCGTGGATCTGGAGTCATAACCTTGCTGACGGGATCATCCAGGGTTGCCTGCTGTTCTGCGACCATGGTGCGAAGATCCCGGAGCGTGAATATACCGATTGGATGGCGGTTGTCATCGGTGATGATCATGCTGCCGACGTTGTTCTCATGCATCCGGGCGACGACTTTTCGTACCGGCAGATCGGGCGAGCATACGATCGGATTGCGGATAGCAAAGCGGTCCAGTGGGGTATCCAGAGACGTAGTAGGACTGATCGATGCCATTGCACTGGATTGAATATGCCGATTAACCAGGTCGAGGAGGCTGCTTACGCCTCGTAAGCAGAAGTCGCGAAACGGTTCACTTTCGGAGAAAAGGGTGACGAAGCCATCATGGTCAAGGCTCAGACAAAAAGTATCGCCAGCAGCGCGGTGCAGGGTTCGGGTGGGGCGCTCCCCGATCAGAGCTGCCAAAGGGAAACACTCACCCTGGCTAATTTCGAACGTGGTTTCCGTCTCGCCATCGGAGCTCTTGATCCGCTCACCCTGTATACGCCCCTGCTTTACGACATTGAAGGTCGTCACAGTGCCGTCCTCCGGTGATAGCACAACGTCTTCATCGGCATAATATTTCAGGGTCGCATGTTCGGCAAAATGGGCGAGGTGGTTGTCGTCCATACTTGAGAACGGCGCATGTTCGCGAAGAAATGTCATAATGGCCCGGGTGTTTTGCGGGCGTATACTGGTGTCGTTGTTTTCCATGGTGCCGCCAAATCAGGACTTTGCATTCATTGTAGCCCAGACGCGAAGTGCAAAAGTGCATTTGCAGCCTGGAAACGCGTTTTCTTTATAGGCCGCCGAACCAATGGTAAAGTTTCAGCTCTTACGTTCTACCAGATACTGCTATGACCACTAAAGATGAACGCCTCGATTTTTTGCAGGAGATGCAAGACGTCCGTCGTATTCGACGACCGAACCGCGCGGATGTCAAAGCGCCGCGGGAGCTGACACCGGGCCATCTCGAACGCCAGCGCGCTGCTCTGGATCAGCCGAGGCGCGACACCAACCCATTGACCTCCGACATGGTGGAGCCGCTTACGGCCCACGATATTATGAGTTGGCAGCGGCCGGGTATTCAGCATGGGGTGTTTCGAAAACTTCGGCAAGGTCAATACCCCATTGAAGCCCGTCTTGACCTGCATCGAATGACCGTTGATGAAGCTCGCCGTGAAGTTTACGGCTTTGTTCAGGATTGTGTTCGTTACAGCCTAAGGTCGGTGCTGGTATTGCATGGCAAGGGCGAGCGAAACCCTGACAAGATCGCTCAGCTTAAAAGCTACCTGGCCAAGTGGTTGCCGGAACTTGACGATGTGCTTGCTTTTCATTCCGCGCAGAAACATCACGGCGGCACAGGTGCAGTCTATGTCATGATCCGAAAAAGTGACCAACAGAAGCAGCTTAACCGCGAGGCTCACGAGGGCCTTTGACCTGTAACAGAAAGGTTGCGGAGCATTGAGATTTTGATTCAATAAGTTCGTATTCCTGAATTCCTTCACTTACGGAGTGCACAATGAAGAAGGTCATGCTGATGGTTGTAATGGCACTTGCGGTTGCCGGTTGTAAAGACCGTGTTATCTGGGACGACAATGGCGCCGTTAAAGAGGCGACCCAAGATAGGAAAGTCTGGGATTCAGAGGGCAAGATGGAAGGCGGTGAGCGTAAAATCTGGAATAAATCGGACGACGAACCGGTAATTGACTAACGGCCCAGACCGGGCTGGCAGCTCGAGGGTGAAAGATCACTCAACTGAGTGCGACACAGGAGGTGCGAATGAGTAACCAGTTCCAGTCAGTGCTAACAGATATGCAGCGATGGTTGGTTGCCGATGAGCGGGTGTGGCTGTGCACCATCATCGAAACCTGGGGCTCTTCTCCACGGCCTGCGGGATCCTGGTTGGCGGTCAATGGTCGGGGGCATTGGTCTGGCTCGGTTTCCGGAGGTTGTCTGGAAGAGGATCTGATCAACAGGGTCCGCCAACCGGTGGCGGGCTTAGCCGTCCCGGAGCGTCCTGAGGTGATTGATTACGGAGTAACAGACAACGACCGGGATCGATTTCAACTCCCCTGTGGCGGCCGTATTCGGTTGCTGGTAGAACCGATGTTGGCGAAAGCCGGTCTGAATCATGTGCTGTGTCTACAGGAAGCTCTCGACTCCCGGGAGCCGTTTGCTCGCCAGGTGAATCTGGCCACTGGCGCGCTTTCGATAGAGATCGGCGCTGCCGACCAACCCGGGTTGACGATGACGGATGAACTCTTCACTCACAATATTGCACCTGACTGCCGGATATTACTGGTCGGGGCCGGAGAAGTGGCTCGCTACGTCGCGGAATTTGCTAGCGCCGCCGGCTTTTCGGTGACACTCTGCGAGCCCCGGAACGTATTTGCAGCGGGCTGGACGCACACGCTGAGCGCGCCTTTACGGCAAATCTTGCCGGATGACCTGGTGGACTCAGAGTTCAGCGACGGCCATTGCGCTGTGCTGGCGCTCGCACACGACCCGCGCATTGACGATATGGCGTTGCTGGCAGCACTGAGCTCGGACTGCTTCTATGTCGGTGCCATGGGCTCTCAGCGCACATCGGCAGTGCGCCGCAAGCGTTTGCTGGAGCTGGGCTTGCCCCCCCGGCATGTTGACCGCCTTCGTGCGCCCATCGGCCTGGATATCCCCAGTAAGACACCGCCGGAAATAGCCATCTCCATAACCGCCGATCTGATTGCTGCCCGTCATCGTTTGCGGGCGAAGTCCGCCACCCTATAATAGAGTCTGCGCTCATTCATGCATGTCAGTATTCAGGGGATACCCAGTGTTCGATGTCACCCGCTATGCCACGGCCGCCCAGTCAATAATCGAGGCAGGTCAGTTCCTGTACCAACGCGGCTGGTCACCCGCCACCAGCAGCAATTATTCCGCCAGAATCGATCAGGAGCATATTGCAATCACCGTTTCCGGGCGTCATAAAGGCCAGCTCACTGCGGGCGACGTCATGGTGGTGGATCTTGCCGGTAAGCCGGTCCAGAGTCAGTGCAGGTCGTCGGCAGAAACCCGTTTACATACGGTGCTCTATGACGTGTTTCCCGAGGTAGGCGTGGTGCTGCATACCCACTCGGTAAAAGCGACTGTACTGAGCCGTATAACCCCCATCGGCGAGCCGCTTCGGCTGAATGATTATGAGTTGCAGAAAGCTTTTGACGGGGTGGTTACCCATGAGTCAACGCTGACGATTCCGGTGTTCGATAATACCCAGAACATTGATGAGTTAGCGGACATTACCCGGGACTGGTTCTTGGCCCACCCGAATCAGCCAGGCTATCTCATTCGTGGCCACGGGCTTTATACCTGGGGTCGCACCATGGCAGACTGCCTGCGCCATATTGAGGCTTTTGAATTTCTATTTGAGTGTGAACTGGAAACTATGAGGGTTCTGCGATGACAACGTTGAGTATTTACCAGGAGGGTGCTCCGGCAAGACCCGAGATTGAAACTGACGACCCGTCCAGGATTGCCGAATTGCTGCTGGAACAGGGTGTGCGTTTTGAGCAATGGCCAACCCGGAATTTGCCCGCCGAGGCCAGCCAGGACGAAGTGCTGGAAGCTTATCGGGAGGAAGTGGAAGGCCTGAAAGCAGAGTGTGGCTTCCAGACAGCCGACGTGATCAGTCTAAATGCGGACAACCCCCAGAAAGAGGCATTTCGCAAGAAGTTCCTCGATGAGCACACCCATAGCGAGGACGAAGTGCGCTTTTTCGTGCGGGGGCAGGGTTTGTTTTACCTGCATTTTGGCG
>JBBQMX010000009.1:0-11461 GCA_038329375.1 Pseudomonadales bacterium
TTTGACTTGGCGGGCGAGAAAGCCGTACCTCTGCGCACGGCAGCCTATCTCCAGGGCGTCCGGCGGATTGCCGATGCCATGGCGCAACAGGGCACCCAGGGCTATTTCAGTGACGCTAACGGGTAGTTGGACAACCCGGAAGGTCCCTGCTGGCCGTGCCCACTACAAGTCCCTGCACTGTGGAGAAGGCAAGAGCAGTCACGTTTTGGGGTACTGTGCGGCTACTCCAGGTTTCGCCGCCATCAGCACTGTGATGGATCTGCCTTTCGACCACGGCGTAGATGTTTTCCGGAGCTGCAGGATCATAGCTGATGGCGGACACTGTACCTCGCAGATCACCCGCATCGCCCCAGAAGCAGAAACAGTCCATCGAGCGTGCGACACCGCGGTTTGTGCCCGCGAAAAGCCAGCCACTTTCCATGCTGCCGGGCATATCAGAGTGCAGGAATGCCTGCAGCTACGCTTGAACCAGGGCCGGCAAGACAACGGACGCCGTGAACAGAAGAAGGCGCGAGAGCGCAGAGTTCAGGCAGTAAGCCATCGAATTCATAGTGCTGACCTCAATAATCTTTTCGAATAATCCAGATTCACCGATGCGTTTGCGCGGGTGGGTCTCGGTTAAGCCCGAATGTAGGCCCAGCCCTGGGCCTGCCATTCGGCCAGAGTCACCACGGCTGCGTCGACTTCCGCAATACCTGCCGGATTATCCAGCTCCTGGGCGGTTAACGAATTGCGGCACAGCCGCAGCCAGCCATCGGTTTCCGGGTCCGGTTGAGTCAGCGCGGTCGCAACCGCTTTGGCATTGGCGATGATCAGCACCTGAGTGCCAGGGCGAGTCTTGACCAGGTTGCGCGCATTGCGGCGTGCCCGGCCCAGTGCGTCGGGGGTTGGTGCGTGTAGCATTACCTTAAGTTCAGTCATGACGGCGTTGGCTCCGGACGGTGGGCGGCGTCGGTGCTGACGCCGCGGAGGTAACCTTCGAGAGTCTGCACGTGGCCGGAGAAATGTTCATGGGCCTGGCGCTCGTCTAAGGGCAAGTCGATGGGCATGACGGCCGTTACCCGTGCCGGGTGACCGGCGTCGGGCTTGGCCAGAACAATAACCCGGTCGGCGAGCAGTGCGGCTTCCTCAATGTCGTGGGTGACAAAAACAATGGCAGCGTCGGTACGTTGACGCAACCGGCTGAGTTCACCCTGCAATCGTCGCCGGGTAATGGCATCGAGGGCGGAGAACGGTTCGTCCATGAACAGGATCTGGGGTTTGACCGCCAGGGCCCGGGCTATGCCTACCCGCTGCTGTTGGCCGCCCGACAGGGTGCGTGGCCAGCGATCTGCGAGATCGGCCAGCCCGACGAGTTCCAGCTGTTCGAGGGCCCGGGTACGGCGTTCGTCACGACTCAGGGGCAAGCCTTCCAGTCCCAACTCGACATTGGCTTTGACGCGGCGCCAGGGAAACAGACGAGGGGCCTGGAATACCATGGACCAGGACCGCGACGCAGGCTCTGCCGGTGGTTTGAGCGTGATATGCCCCTGCAAGGGTGGGAGTAATCCAGCGAGTGCGCGCAGCAGTGTGGATTTGCCGACACCCGACGCCCCCACGATCGCCACAAATTCCTGCGCCCGAACCTCCAGACTCACGTTGTCCAGCACCACATCGCGGGCAAATCCCAGGCGGATATTGTGGGCGCTGAGAACCGGTTCCAATGAACTGGCTACTGCCATCGCAATACCCTCCGCTGAGCGCTCATGAAAGTATAATCAAATAGGGCATACAGGGCGGCAATGGTTAGCATGTAGACCACCACGATGTCAGTCGCCAGTAGTCCCGATGCTTCCATCATGCGTTGGCCGATGCCAGGAATGCCAAACAGCTCGGCCGCCACGACGGTCATCCAGCCCTGACCAAGACCCGCGCGCAAACCACCAAGAATGCCCGGTGCGGCAGCTGGCAGACTGACTTTGAGCAAACGCTTCTGAAAACGGCCCTGGCCGAAAACCGAGGCTACTTCGTAGTAGCTGGCGTCCACCGCCCGCACGGCGCTGTAGCTGGTAAAGTAATTGATCCAGAACACGCCAATGCTGATGATAAACGCAGCAGCGGTTTCGGTGACACCGAACCAGATGATCGCGAAAGGTATCCACGCCAACGGCGGAATCGGGCGCAGCATTCTGGCCAGCCAGCTCTGGGCTGCGTCAAACGCGGGTATCAGCGCGGCGCTGACTCCGACACTGATACCAAGTACTGAACCAATGAGCACCCCAACGCTGTAATGGGACAGGCTCGCCAGGACAACGTCTAGCCAGATGCCGTCGCGCAGTTCCGCCAGGAATTCCGCCGGAATGTCAGAGGGCATGGGGACCAGGTTGCCGGGCAGCAGCCCGATTCGCAGTGCGGCTTCCCACAGGAGAATCAGCCCTGTCAGCCCACCTGCACTGGTCAGTGTGCGTTTGTGGCGGCGCATGGCTTTCACTGGGCGGCTTGCTCGCGGTCCTGAACGACCGCGTCATAAAAGCTGGTATCAAACAGGGCGTCGACGTCCACGGCTTTCTTTAGAGTACCCAGTTCGGCCTGGAAGGTCGCCATGACACGGGTCGCATCGAGAATCGCGTGAGGGTCGGCGATGTAATTTGAAGACGGAGAGGCCAGGGCCGTTTCCACGGTTTCCAGATCGATCAGCCGCTTGCCTACGAACTCGCGCACAAAGGGCGCTGCCTGCTTTGGGTTGTCATTGAGCATGGTGGCTGCGCGCATATGCAGCGCCACCAGCTGTTTGATGGCATCCGGGTGTGCGGCCATGGTGGATTCCCTCACAGCGAGCACAGCGCCAGGCTGATTGGGCAACATTTCGCTGCCACGAGCCACGACCAGAGCGCTGGGGTCACGCTGCTGCACAACGGTCAGGATCGGCTCCAGCGTAGAGGCCGCGTCGACGGCGCCTGCTAACAGGGCCTGCTGTACGCGGGACGCGCCCATGGCCAGAATGTCCACTGCGGACAGCTCAACACCGATCTGTTTGGTCAGCCAATAACGCAGCACCGTATCCGGTACCGACCCGGTGGGGAACGTCGCAATCTTGGGTTTGCGGTTTTGCTCTTTGGTAAAGCGCTCAATGGCTTCTGCCGGTGGATACTTTCTGCAGTAATCCGCAAACTCGCCACGTGCCAGCAAACCGATCTGCTCCCGTACGCTGGACGCGAGCACCTTGACGGGAATGCCGTTGGCGCGGGCCACCATGGCCGGGCCAATACCGAAGTTAGCCACATCCAGTTCGCCGGATGCCAGAGCCTGAACCATCGCCGGGCCACTCGAAAAACGGGTCAGCTCCAGGTTGAGTCCAGCGTCCTTGGCCCAGCCCTGGCCCTCCATGACAAACAGGGGAGCGACGGGTAGGATCGGCATGTAACCGACTTTCAGAGTCACGGAGCTGCCTTCTTCTGCAGCGCTTAGTGTCGGTAGGCAAAACGCCGTAACCAGCACGGCCAGAGCAATCAATCGAAGATTGAGGCGAAACATGTACGGTACTCCCGGATGGTGAAAAATGGAGCCCAGCACTATAGCGTCTTGCTTCTTATGAAGAAAATATTGTTCTGCGCTTTCTTTATAACCAGGTGGCAGCGATTTCGGTTAGCACAACACTCTGACCAGCCTCATTCGGTGCTTTTTAAAAGCTGCCTTTAGTCGACTTGACCTGATGCGCCCGCAGGGGGTTTGATGATGGCCATCATTCGATGCTTACACGAAGGAATTGTCCCATGGCGAAACGCATCCAGTTTGCTCAGACCGGCGGCCCCGATGTCCTCGACTTGGTCGAGGTAACACCCGAAGAACCAGGCAAGGGAAGCGTGCGTGTTAAACACCATGCGGTGGGACTTAATTTTATCGATATCTACGTGCGCACCGGCCTGTATCCGGTGTCGTCACTGCCCTCAGGGTTGGGGTCAGAAGGCGCGGGCATCGTGGATGCGGTTGGAGAGGGGGTGGCTCACCTCAAGGTGGGTGATCGGGTTGCGTATGCCCAAAGCCCGCTGGGAGCCTATGCTGAAGAGCACGTTGTGCCGGCGGATAAAGTCATTGTGCTGCCGGATGCGATTGATTTTGATACCGCAGCAGCATCGATGTTGAAAGGTCTGACCGTGCAATACCTGTTGCGGCAGGTGTTTCCGCTTAAAGGTGGTGAAACCATTTTATTTCACGCTGCAGCGGGCGGCGTTGGGTCAATTGCCTGTCAGTGGGCAAAAGCGCTGGGGGTAAAACTCATCGGAACGGTCAGCTCACAGGAAAAAGCGGATCTGGCGATGAAAAACGGTGCCTGGGCGACCATCGACTATACCCGTGAAAACGTTCCTGATCGGGTCCGCGAGCTGACCGGCGGCGCGATGGTGCCAGTCGTCTATGACTCCGTCGGCAAGGACACCTGGATTGATTCACTGGACTGCCTGCAGAAGCGGGGTTTGATGGTGAGCTTCGGCAATGCCTCCGGCCCCGTGGAAAACGTCAATATCGGCATACTCAACCAGAAGGGGGCACTGTTTGTGACCCGCCCGAGCCTCAATGGTTACGCCGATACCCGCGAGCGATTTGAGGCAATGTGTGCGGATCTGTTCGGCATGCTGGAAAGCGGCCAGATTCATGTGGCCATAGATCGACGTTATCCGCTGGCTCAGGCCGGCGAGGCTCAGGCAGCGGTAGCGGCCAGGAAAACCACTGGCTCGACCGTGCTGATACCCTGATTGATGATGACATTGTCTATTACACTGAATTCAGACTGGGTTCCCATTTCAGCATAATCCACGCTGCAGAAACTTAAAGTAGATTCCAGGATATTGAGTCCAATTGTTTTACTACAGAAAGTGTTAAATCTGTCGTCCGGATCCTAAGCAGCACAATTTAAGCGTGGAACGATTAGTTTGGAATAGGGTAGGTCAATCCGGCGCTCAAGGTGGCGTCACTTACTGACCAATGATTCCTACTTGGTGACGTCACCCGCAATTGGTTATGCTCCTGGCGGCTATTATGAAATTTCCCCATGAGATGCCCACGACATTCGGCCAGAGGATACTCAACGATGAAGCGAACACAGTTTCTCCAGGATTTGATCAAACAGCTCTCGCCAAAACTTGACTCGAGTTCCTATGTCTACTGCACAGTGGCTCACGCAAAGTATGGCGAGCTGGAAAAGCTCAAACCCATTGTCAGCATTGCCGAACTGGAAGGTCTTACCCTGGTCATTCCTCTGGAGCAGGCCGTAGCCGAGGGCCTGGACTACTACAAAGTCTTCCGCCGTATCACGCTCGAAGGCCACTCCAGTCTTGAAGCTCTGGGTCTCACATCCGTTGTAACGAGTTTGCTTGCTGAGCGTGGGATTAGCACCAATGCCATAGCCGGCTTTTATCACGACCACATGTTCGTGCCCAGCGATCGAACCGATGAGGCCATGGAAGCACTGAGGGAGCTCGCCAGCCAACCCAGCGGCTAAAGGCTGGACAGCCAAACTGCATTCGATAATGGGAAAAGCGGGACTGGGATCGGCTTCTTGTTGTTTTCCGCGTCTCGTGCGCCTTGGTTTTTATTCACATCAAGAATCGTTCCAGAGGCTCCTTAGGGAAGCGCTGATCAGGGAGTCGGAATGGTTGCCCAAAAGCGCGTAGGTCTGGCGATCGTGTTTGTCTGGTTCTTTGTCGGCGGAATCGCACACTTTGCGCTTACAGACTTCTTCGTACCTATTGTGCCAACCTGGGTGGTATGGCCTTCTGTTGCCGTGTATGTCAGCGGTGTATTTGAGCTGCTGGGGGCATTGGGGGTTTTGGTTGCCCGCTACCGCAGGCTCGCGGGCCTTTGCTTATGTTTATTAACGTTGGCCGTGACGCCAGCGAACGTTTACATGTGGCTTAATCCCGAAAAGTTTCCGAGCATACCGGAACCGCTGCTGGCTATCAGGCTGCCCGTTCAGGTCGCGTTGCTCTGGTGCATTTGGTGGAGCACTCGCCAAGGTGGCGGTGGCAAGCGGTTAGACGAAGACAGGTAAGGATGAGCCCGAAAGCTCGTCCGTGAGAGCGTCGATCACCTTCGCCGTTATATCGAACTGCTATTTGTAACCAAGGAATCAGAGGGTTGGAAGACAAACGTGAAAAATGTGCCAAAAACGACCCCAAACTACTGAAATAACGATTTTATAGGTCCTTTTTTGGCTATTTAGAGAAATCCCATTTTGATTAAAATGACGCCTTATATAGTATGGTCTAGTAACAACCCGCAGGAGGACGTTCAATGACACTAAGAATCGGACAGACAGCACCAGATTTTACTGCACAGACCACTGAAGGGAGCATCAACTTCCATGAGTGGATCGGTGACAACTGGGCGATCATATTCTCCCACCCGAAGGATTTTACGCCGGTCTGCACCACCGAGCTGGGCTACATGGCCAAACTGAAGCCGGATTTCGACAAGCGCAACACCAAAATCATCGGCCTGTCCGTTGATCCCGTGAACAACCATGCCAGCTGGGCCAAGGACATTGAGGAAACCCAAGGCACGGCGCCGAACTACCCCATGATCGGCGATACCGACCTGAACGTCGCACATAAGTACGACATGCTGCCGGCAGACGAAGAAGGGGAAGCCGAAGGCCGCACCGCGGCGGACAACGCCACGGTGCGCTCCGTGTTCATCATCGGGCCGGACAAGAAGATCAAGGCCATGCTCATCTACCCGATGACCTCCGGCCGCAACTTCGACGAAGTTCTGCGCCTGCTAGACTCCTGCCAGCTCACTGCGAAGGAAACCGTGGCTACGCCAGTGAACTGGAAGTTTGGCGAAGACGTCATCATCCCGCCGAGCGTCAGCGACGAAGACGCGAAGAAAAAGTACCCGGAAGGTTTCACAACCCTCAAGCCGTACCTGCGGACCGTCAAGCAGCCGAAGTAACCACGACGGCGCATGACACAAAAACCCAGCCAAGGCCAAGCCGTTCAGATCCACTTTATATGAACGGCTTGGGCCAAGGCCGGGCTTTTTATTGCTGACAACTAGCCAGAGGGCTGGAGAGGGGAGGTCCGGGAACCATCACTCCGTTGTCAGAGCCTCATGGAACATGGAAGGCAACCGCTCACCTTCCACAATGCCGGCTCGAACCAGGAAATCCCCAAAGTACTCCCCGCTCTCACGCTCCTTCGCATACCGCTCAAGCATCGGTTCAAGAATACCGAAAATCGTCGTCTCATCGATGTTCTCACGGTACAATCGATTCATCCGCTCACCCTTGTGATCCGCACCGAGATAGAGGTTATACTTGCCCAGCGCCTTGCCGGTGAGACCGATCTCACCCAGGTAGGGCCGCGCGCAGCCATTGGGGCAGCCCGTTACCCGCACGTTGATCGGCTGGTCCGAAAACCCCACTTTTCCCATGAGGCCATCCAGTTTCTCCACCAGCGTCGGCAGATAACGCTCGGACTCCGCCATGGCCAGCCCGCAGGTCGGAAAGGCCACGCAGGACATTGCATTGCGTGCAAGCGGCGTCGCCCGCGTCCCGTCCCGCAGACCGTACTGATCCACCAGCGCCTGTATCGGGCCCTTCTGCTGCGGCGTGACGTTGGCCAGAACCAGATTCTGGTTGCAGGTAATGCGGAACTCACCCGTATGCACCTTGGCGATCTCCCGCAAGCCGGTCCGCAACGGATAGCCATCCCAGTCCGCGATCCGGCCACTGTCGATGTGCAGGGTCAGGTGGCTGTTGCCGTTTTCGCCCTCGACCCAGCCAAAGCGATCGCCGTTGTGATCGAACTCATAGGGCCGCGCCTCTTCCATAGCCTGGCCATGGTACTCACGGAATCTCTCGTGGAACCAAGCCATGCCATAATCGTCCATGGTGTACTTGAAGCGCGCATGGGAGCGATTGGTCCGGCAGCCATGATCCCGCTGAATGGCCGTAATCGCCACACAGGCATCCGCCGCCTGTTCAGCGGGCACAAAACCGGCCACTTCACCCAGGCGCGGATAGGTTTCAGGCTCGCCGTAGGTGGTACCCATTCCCCCACCAACAGCAATATTGAAGCCGCGCAGCTTGCCGCCCTCGACAATGGCAATCAGGCCAATGTCGTTGGCAAACACGTCCGCGTCGTTCTCGGGCGGAACCGCCAGCGCGATCTTGAACTTACGCGGCAGATAGCAGTAGCTGTAGAACGGTTCCTCTTCCTCGCCAACACGATGCACACACTCTTCGCCCAGCCAGATCTCGGCATAGGCGCTGGAGCGCCACATCAGCCGCTCACTGATTTCGGTCGAGAGCCGATGGATCTCAGCGTGGAGCTGGGATTCGTGAGGGTTCACGTTGGAGACCACGTTCCGGTTCACATCCCCGCAGGCCCCCTTGGAATCAATCCCCACCGCATTCACCCGCTGCATCAGCGTGCGCATCTTGTTCTTGAACACACCGTGGAACTGGAAGGTCTGGCGCGTGGTCAGACGCAGGGTGTGGTTGGCGCACTCGTCCGAAACATCATCCAGGCCTAGCCACTGATCCGGGGACAATACACCGCCAGGAATGCGCAGGCGCACCATGTGCATGTACAGCGGCTCGAGCTTTTGCTTGCGTCGTTCGTCCCGTACGTCACGGTCGTCCTGCTGGTAACTGCCATGAAACTTGGTCAGCTTGGTGTCCGCTTCAGCCAGCGCGCCTGTGGCGTCGTCGGCCAGGCCTTCCGCAATGGTGCCGCGCAGGTAGCGACTCTCGCGCTTGATGATCTCGTCTTCTGGGAGTTTATCAGCCATCAGTACACATCCCGTTGGTAGCGTTTCTCGCGGGCCAAATCCCGCAGATATTCAGTGGCCACATCACGCCCTCTGTTGCCCTCAAGGGCGACAACATCGATCAGGGCCTCGTTCACATCCGGTGCCATGGCATCGGCGTCACCGCAAACGTAGAGGTACGCGCCATCCTGCAACCAGCTCCAGATTTCGGTCGCGTAATCACGAATGCGGTTCTGAACATAGACCTTCTCTTCCTGGTCCCTCGAAAAGGCCCCAGTCACGTGCTCCAGGAGTCCCTGACGTCGCCAGTTCAGCCATTCACTCTGATAAAGGAAGTCCGAGTGAAAGTGTTGTTCACCAAAGAAGAGCCAGCTGCGCCCCTTCGCTCCACGTTCTTCGCGCTCCTGCATAAATGAACGGAAGGGTGCGACACCCGTACCGGGGCCTATCATAATAATGGGCGCGTCATCGTCTTCCGGCAACTTGAAGTTCTTGTTGGGATCGATGTAGACCGGCACGGTTTTCTCATCCTCAAGCCGATCCGACAGCCATGTTGAAGCCACGCCCTCGCGCTCACGGCCATGGGTCTCATAGCGGACGGTGGCGATGGTCATGTGGACTTCCTCATCCACGGCGGCCTGACTCGAGGCAATGGAGTAGAGCCGCGGCGGCAGCTTACGCAGCATGGCCGTGAGCGTATCCGCGCCCATTCCTTCAACAGGCCACGCCTCGATGAGATCCAGCAGGTCACGCCCGCGCATCCATTCGGTCAGCGCCCCATGATCCTCAACCAGTTTCTGCAGTTGTGCATCGCCACTGTGGCCAGCCCATTGCTCCAACAGGGGGCGCGTCAGAACCGTGATCTCCCGGTAGTGGCGCAGGGAATCAGCAAGGGTCGCTTCACCCTCGCTGAGCGCGACCGTCTCCTCCACATCAAGACCCAGGCGCTCGATGATGGCCGCCACCAGGCGCGGATTATTCTGCGGATAGATACCCACCGCATCGCCCGGCTTATAGTTGAGACCGGAATCCTCAAGCGACAGCTCAATATGACGGGTTTCCTTGTTGGAACCACGACCATTGAGCACCAGATTCTCCAGCACCGGCGCCGGGAACGGATTCCTGCGATTGTAAGCCGACTTCGCGGCCGTGCCGGGCGCGCCAGCGCCGGGCGCCGCTGCAGGGGCCGAAGCGCCCGCTTTTGCCTCAATGGCCGAGAGCATCGATTCGACCCAGGCTTCCGCCGGGTCGTCGTAATCCAGATCACAGTCAACACGCTCGGTCAGCGCCGTTGCACCGAGGTCTGAAAACCGCGAGTCGAAGTCCTTGCCGGTCTGGCAGAAATGCTCGTAACTGGTATCGCCCAGAGCCAGAACCCCGTAATGCACGCCTTTGAGGCCTGGCGCTTTGCGGCTGTGCAGAAATTCATGGAACTCAATAGCGCTGTCCGGCGGATCACCTTCACCATGGGTGGAGGCGAGAATCGCCACAAAGGATTCGCTCTTGAGCTGGCGCGGCTTGTAATCCGCCATATCCACAATGGTGGCCTTGATGCCCCGCGCTTTCGCCTTTTCGCCAAGCAGCTCGGCAACGCCTTCCGCATTGCCAGTCTGCGAGCCATAGAGCACCGTCAGGCTGGGCGTTTCCGCGCTGGGCACCGCACCGCTTGCACCCGCGGCCGGCTGGCCGACCTGGGAGGCACGCCATCCCGCTATGTAACCAGAAAGCCAATCAATCTGGTGACCTTCCAGGCCTTTGAGCAGCTCATTGAGCTGGCGCGCCTGCTCTTCCGTCAGAGGAGAGTTCTGGGTTGTGAGTTCCAGCAAGAATAGACACCTGTTATAAATAACCAATTTAGCAAGCATAGTAACAGGCGACAATTATCGATTTAATCCATTTTTCGAAAAGTCCAGAAACGTGAGCGCGGGGTTGTCAAAATCTGCACCGATCGAGCGGAGAAAAAATGAATGGATCGGCGAATTGAGGAAGGCAGGCGAGGAGATTTCCCGGCACTTAGGGTATCGGTCCGGTTAACGCCGGGGTAGATGTATACGACGCCCCTGACATCATCGCTGGCAGCGTTAAAGTCCTGGCCCAGTCCGCTTACGAAACAAGGTCATATTGAGCTGGCGGATCAACCCCAACAGCGGCGTGACTGTGGGGAGAGTGCTAACACCACGTTATCAACATTTTTAAGAACTTAGAGCATTACTTTAACGTATTTTCTTGCCTTTTTCGTCAGAATCGTTGCCAGCACCTAAGTGAGCCAACATCTCATTTTTGACACTGAGTTCGGTTTCAATAGGCGGCCACCCAGAGAGTTAATCGCCAACGTAGGGGGATCGGTTTCACCGCGCACAGTCGATCCGTTACCTGCCGGCGGCGCCCCACAACCAGTATCCAAAAGCTATGGCACACAAAAGCCATGTGACAATGACTACAGTGGCCGCAACGTGGCAATCGGCTTGGTACCCCCTGTCCACGTCGTAACCGTATCCAGGGGATAAGGTTGACCTATTAAATAGGAATGACTATCATTATCACTTAATGCAAACTACTAAGTGCCTGATCATGCTCACTACTAACACCACCAAGCACAAGCTCTCCGAAGGCAAAGCAGTTTATGGACTGCTGAACGCAGTTCCTTCCACCTGGTTAGTAGAGATGATCGGTTACGCCGGTTATGACTTCGTTATCCTGGATACGGAGCACT
>JBBQMX010000010.1:0-10742 GCA_038329375.1 Pseudomonadales bacterium
CCCGGTCGCCCTCGAGAGTCATAACCTCGAAAGACAACTGTTGACGTGACGCACTCTCATAAGTGATGGCTGCTGCAGCGGTTACCGGTGTCGGTGTTTCAATTACAGAAAACCGGTCACTCAGCCGGTCCAGGCCTTCACTGACGCGGGTAAAACTGGCGCCGATGTCATTCGCCAGTTCATCCGTCATCATTCCCAGTGCTTCTATCTGCTTCCTTGCCTCCGCGAACCCCCTGGTCACACCTTCGCTCGCCTGAGCCAGCAAATTGTCAAGCCGCTGCGGGTCAGCACCACCGGCCTGCTCCCGGGTCAGCCGGGCCTCCACAAAACCCAGGATGCGGTTTGCAACCTGAACCGCACTTGGGCGATCAAAGCCACCCATAGCAGGGCGGCCGACTTTGATATCGAACGACTGCAACCGCTGCTCAAGACGCTCTCTTAAAATAGCGATGCCGTCCTCTGCGGTTACTATTCTGCGGCTGGGGCTCACCTCTCCCGGGGCACTCTGAAGTTTGACAGCGTTACTCCGGTCTGACCGGACATTGGCCGAATCGGGCATAGTCTGCTTTATGCCGGATGACGTGGGATTAAGAGGTAAAACCATGACAAACTCCTGATTCGTGCCAGAGCCCTGAATAATCTAATCAGGCTCCCTGAGGGACAACACTGGTTATCGGTCGCGGGCACGCAATCTTTAGGACGAATACGCTATACTCGGCGCCGGTTTTATTGCCGATTTACTATCCGGAGTTCGCCCCGGGGCGTCTTCCGTCAGTCTGGAGTTAATATGCCACGCCGTTTTCATGAAGGTAATGAAGTACTTCCTCCCGCATCTCTTATCAAGCGTCTAATGGCGATGCTTTACGATGGTCTGATCTGTATTGCGGTGCTGATCGTCGTAACCTGGGGCTACACGATGCTGGCTGCCTGGGTGGTTGGTTTCGACCGCTACATGGATCTGGCAGAAGCCGGAAAGCTCAACACAGACCCATTGTTATCGTCTGTGTTGTTTATCATGCTGTATTTATTTTTCGGCTATTTCTGGACCCGCAGCGGACAAACTCTCGGTATGCAGGTATGGAGAATCCGGGTTGAGAACAGCAGCGGGGTGTCCATCAGCTGGGTTCAGGCATTACTGCGTTTCATGATGGGGTTGGCAAGCTGGATTACGTTGGGGCTCGGATATTTCTGGATGATCTGGAACAAAGACAAGATGACCTGGACCGACAAGTTCTCGGAGAGCAGGATCGTGCACGTTGCGCCGCCTGAGAAACAAAAATCCTGAGCGTTGTTTCAAGGCAGGAGAAGTTACCCCGCCCGGCGCATAAGCAGGATCCCGGCAGCCGCGCTGATCGCAATAGGCACCAGGATCGCCAGCACCGGGTTGAATCCGAACACCAGGCTCATTGGACCAAGCAAGTCCTGCATGTATTTGAATAGCAACCCGACGATCAACCCGGTAAATACCCGGAATCCCATGGTCACTGAACGCAAAGGCCCGAAGATAAACGAAATGGCTACGAGCACCATAACCGCTGTACCCAGCGGCATCAGTACCTTCTTCCAGAACGCCAACCAGTATGGCGCGGTGGTCAGCCCTTGCTCGCCTAGGTACGTCGCATAAGTGTACAGGCCGGTCATCGACAGATTTTCGGGTTTGACGATCAATACACTCAAAACCTGGGGCGTAAGGCCGGAGTCCCAGCGTAACTGACGATAGCTCTCCTGGGATGTTTCCTGCTTCGACAGCTTTGTGGTGGTGACATCTTCCAGAATCCAGTGGCTACCCTGATATACTCCTCGTTTGGCAAATGTTGCCGTTGCCATCCAGCGCTCATCCGTAAACTCGAACAATGACACCCCATGAAGTGTCCCGTTAGGCTGAACCGCGTTCAGGTGAATAAAGGTATCGCCCTCCCGGTGCCAGATGCCCGTTGCAGACGCAATGTTTTCACCGGCACCCTGCGCCATGGCCTTCTGGCTTTGGGCCATGCGCTCAAACGGCGGCGCCACGTACTCACCAATCAACAAGCCAATAATCACTATGACCAGCGTGGGTTTCATCGCGGACCAGACGATACGACGAATGGAGACGCCGGCTGCGCGAATCACCGTCAGTTCCGATGAACTCGCCATCGCACCGAGCCCTACGAGGCAGCCCATGAACGCACCCAGCGGGAGGTAATCGTAAATGCGCCGTGGCACCGTCATGAGTATATAGCCCAGCGCCTGAAGCATTTGGTAGTCATTGCGGGCGTCATCCAGCTCGGCAATAAAACCGAAAATAAGATCCAGCGACAGCACCACCAACATCACCAGAAACATGGCGCCACCGACGGTACGCATAACGTAGCGGTCAAGTTTATGCACGAGCAGAAGTCTCCTTCTGAAGCCGGCGTTTGCGCAGCCAGGCGGGACCCAGATGGAGCCAAATACCTAACGCCAGGAACAGCCCGTGGACCCAAAGCAGGCCCAGCCATTCGGGCACCTTGCCATTTTCGAGTGCATCCCTGGCGACAATCAGTAAGCCAAGATAAAGAATGTATAAGAGCATGGCCGGTAGAAGATGAAAAAATCGACCCTGGCGCGGATTTACACGGCTCAGCCTCACCGCCAGCAATGTAACGATGGGAACAATCAAAGGCAGCGAGAAGCGCCAGTGCAGTAATGCCCTGGCTTCGGGATCACTGGACGCCATCAATTCACGGGTGGTGAGGGCCTCTTCGAGGGTTCTGTCGTTTCCGCCTGAGCCATCAATACGCAATCCGTAGGCTTCAAATTCGGTGACGGCGAAATCAAGCTGGCCAGGTACACCCTGAAACTGGTTACCCTCTTCAAGAACCAGGAACCGGCTACCGGTACTCTCGTCAATTAACTGGGAACCGGTGTTGGCAGAGATCAACGTCAGGCTTTCTCCTCCATCGGAAAAATCGGCAATGAATACGCCTCTCAATTCGCGCTTATCATTACTCAGCGATTCGGTGTATGTGACCCGTCCACCGGATTCCAGACTCTGGAAGCGACCCGGAGCAAGCAGCTCAAACTCGGTGGCTTTGCGCTGTTCATTGAAGATGGCCTCCACCTGCTTCATACCCCAGGGCGAGACATAAAGACTCATGGCGCCCACTATCAGCATGACGAGAAAACTGCCAACCAGTGTGTGGGTGAGCAGCTGCCGCTCACTGAAGCCACAGGCTGACAGCACGGTCATCTCACTCTCAAGGTACATGCGGCCATACGCGAGCAAAATGCCAATGAAAAAGCCGAGGGGCAGAATCAACTCCAGAAAACCCGGAAAACGATAGGCCATAATCTGGAACAGCACATCGCCCGCCAACTCACCGGCGGCAGCGTCTGCCAGGTACTTGATGAACCGGCCACTCATGAAGACCATCAGCAGCACGCCGGATACCGCCAGCATACTGATCATCACTTGTCGGGTCAGATAGCGGAAAATGATGCTCAAAGCGATCTCAGCCTGGGAAACACGTTGAATAAAACGGCGGACGTTCAGTGACAGCCCTGCTGCGTGATGGCTATTCTATGGAACCTGAATGACGAATGACAGCGCCCGCCCATGCTCAAACAGATCGGGCGCTTGATATAGTGAGCCTTAACCCTAAGATAGAGCGTAAACCAACATGGAATTTGCAACTTTCGAGTGTAAACCCGTGACACCCTGGCTTACATGTTCTTTTACTGACCGTCCGGAGACTCTATGAACTTCACCCTCAGCAACAAACCTCTAACCACTGTGAAAGCTAACTGTCTGGTCGTCGCGCTGCCGGTGAAGGGCGATTTGCCGGAATCCACACGGCTCGCAGATGAGGCGTTGGGCGGACTGATAAAGAAACTGCAAAAAAGTGGTGATCTCTCTGGCAAGAACGCTAGCACGGCCATGATCCCGACACCGGGCCAAGCCTGGGACCGACTGTTAGTTGTCGGTACCGGTGCGGACGAAAACCGCACGCCTGCCACATTTCGCAAAGCCCTGATCGCCGTCGTTGGCCAATTGAAAGATGGCGTATCAAAGCATGCTCTGGTTGCCCTGCACGACACCCCGTTAACCGGCGATGACACTGCCAGCTCTGAAACCGCAAAACTCAGTCTTATCGGCCGCACCCTGGAAGATCAGCTATATAGCTTTAACGGCTATAAAAGTGAGAAGCCGGCAAGCAGCAAGCTTAACAAGATCACAGTAACCGCTTCTGCTGCTGGCAAAGGATTTAAAGATGCCTTTAACCTCGGACTTGCGACCGGGCGGGGCATGAATTTCACCAAAGATCTGGGCAATACGCCGCCGAATATCTGCCACCCGGTCTGGCTGGCTGAACAGGCCAGGAAGCTGGCAAAGGACCATGAGGTCATCAAGACCGAGGTGCTTGATGAAAAGCAGATGGAAAAACTGGGCATGAACACCATCCTGGCGGTTGGTAAAGGCAGCACTCAGCCACCTCGTTTCATCATCATGGAATACCGTGGCGGCAAGGCCAAGGACAAGCCCCATGTGCTGGTTGGCAAGGGCATCACTTTTGACACCGGTGGCATCAGCCTGAAACCGGGTGAAGGCATGGACGAGATGAAATACGATATGGGTGGCTCTGCAAGTGTGCTGGGAGCCATGCAGGTCATTGCCGAGGTAAAACCAGGGATCAACGTGGTCGCCGTCATTGCCTCTGCCGAAAACATGCCGGATGGGGGTGCCTCGCGCCCAGGCGACATCGTCACCACTATGTCTGGCCAAACCGTTGAAATTCTCAACACAGATGCCGAAGGCCGTCTGGTGCTCTGTGATGCCTTGACCTATGTCAAGCGTTACAACCCGGCCTCTGTGGTAGATCTGGCGACTTTGACAGGTGCTTGTGTGATCGCCCTTGGTCACCACGCCAGCGCGGTATTCAGCAACGACCAGGGCCTGGCCGACGAGCTGCTTGCAGCGGGCGAGCGCGCAGGTGATCGCGCCTGGCCCATGCCGCTGTGGGATGATTACCAGAACCTGCTCGACAGCAATTTCGCCGACATGCAGAACATCGGAGGCCGGGCAGCAGGCTCCATCACTGCGGCATGCTTTTTATCACGCTTTGCCAAGGACTACCGCTGGGCTCACCTGGATATCGCGGGTACTGCCTGGAACTCAGGGAAAGCCAAAGGCTCTACCGGCCGGCCAGTACCCCTGCTGGTTGACTACCTGATGTCTCATGCCGGTAAGTAACATCGACACCAGCGCCGCAAAGGATATGCGGAACCAGTCCTACTGGTTTCACATCCTGGTTCAGGATACTGCGGCTGCCCGCAACCTTCATGCGGTCAAACTGGTTGAAAAGGCATGGCAACAGGGCGACCGTGTGTGCATTGTCTGCGATAGCGAGGATCATGCCCGCGAGCTGGATGACCTGCTCTGGAACACCAGCCCGGAGGTGTTCATTCCTCACAGCATAGTGTTTGGGGGTGGCCCACCATGCACCGAGCCTGTGGGTATTCTGTTATGTCCGCCCGTAGCAGCTGAATGGGACACGGTGATCATTCTGTCGGAGATGCTGCCTGCAAATGCCGGCCAGTTCAAGAGGTTGGCACTGGTAGCCCACAATGATGTGACGACGCTCGATAACGCCCGCGCGCATTTCAGACAATTACGGACATTGGGTATAGAACCGAAAGTGCATGACCAGAGAAAAAAACCGTAACTGCTCACAACCAGCATTCGTCCCCTCCACCTTGGTGTGTTCAGTCGCGTGAGTAATTGCTGGTAAAAGCGGGGCCTAACGCCACAGGCTTTAACGAACAGATATGGGGCATAGGAGTGTGGATGCTGTGTTCTCCTGCACTCTTTCAGTGCGCCTTGACCTCGCTCATACAATCCCGACCTATACTCTACTCGAAGTTACTATTCTAGTAATCTGATTTTATTTATTTTTTTAATTTATAATAATAATCGGCATAACCTTTGCACCGTCGCTATGTGTAATTGGTGATTTGTCCCTGTGGGGCAAAATAGTTCCAGACAACTCGAGCAATACCCGGACAGCGGCGTCCACACCTTCCTGGAAACCAGGGTTGTGTGGAGGTCGTTTTTTTTGCCCTATTTTAATAAGCCCGGATTCAGTCATCGCGCCCGGCATCGACTGCCGTCAAATAAGTCATTAACACTTTATTGGTGAAAGAGGTAACAGAATGTCTTACTTGGTTCCTTCGGAGTTCGTTACAAAAATGGTTGATGCAGGTGAATCGAAGATTCACATGTCGACCAGGGATACATTGATACGAGGCTTCATGGCTGGGGCCATTCTGGCTCTGGCAGCCGTTTTTGCCATCACCGTCGCCGTTGAGACGGGGAGCTTCCTACTGGGAGCGGTGCTGTTCCCGGTCGGTTTCTGCATGCTCTATCTGATGGGTTTCGATCTGCTGACCGGCGTCTTCATGCTGACGCCGCTGGCTTTGCTCGATAAACGCCCCGGCGTTGATGTCCCTGGCATATTGCGCAATTGGGGCCTGGTCTTCGTCGGAAACTTTGCCGGTGCCCTCACCGTGGCATTCATGATGGCCTTTGTGTTCACCTACGGCTTCAACATAGAGCCGGGCGCCGTTGCTGAGAAAATCGCAGGTGTCGGGGAGGCCCGCACCCTTGGTTATGCTGAATACGGCGCGGCCGGCTGGTTCACCATTTTCATTCGTGGCATGTTGTGCAACTGGATGGTTTCTCTGGGTGTTGTGGGCGCCATGATCTCCACCACCGTTGGCGGTAAAGTCCTTGCCATGTGGATGCCGATCATGTTGTTCTTCTTTATGGGTTTTGAGCACTCGGTGGTCAACATGTTCCTGTTTCCCTTCGGCATCATCGTAGGTGGCAACTTCTCTGTTATGGACTACCTGGTCTGGAACGAAATTCCGACCGTGCTGGGCAACCTGGTCGGCGGAATTGCCTTTACCGGTCTGACCCTCTACACCACCCATATTCGCACCGGTGCCAAGCGCGCGTCGGCATCGGCTCAGCGTGTGCACGCCTGACACACCATGACCCGACGGCTTGCGGTTTCATCAGGGCAACATTCTGACAAAGGCCGTAAGCCGTCTAACCAGGATTTCCATGGTTGTTGTCAGCCCACAGAGCCACAACTCAGCCTCAAAGGTATGGCCTTTGCAATGGCTGACGGCATCAGTAGCAGTGATGTCAGTCATGTTGCCAGTGAAGCGGCGGTGCATGGTTTTTTGGATGATTATTTCTGCACCTCTGATACCTGGTCAGTCCGGAACTCTGTCGAGCGGGTACTGACCGCCACCAACTCCTGGCTCCATGCCCAAACCCGCAACAGCCCGTACCGTTACGAGAAAGACCGGGGCTATGTCTGCACTCTCAGTGCTCTCATCATAAAAGCCACCACGGCTTATCTTTTCCATGTCGGCGATACCCGCATATACCGTTTGCGGGATCGCGCAATGGAACAACTGACCCATGACCACCGCCTCTGGGTATCCGGAGACCAGAGTTATTTAAGCCGGGCGCTTGGAGTAGAGCCCCTGCTGGAACTTGATTATCAGGCCCTGCCATTAAGAACCGGCGATATGTTCATCCTCGCTACCGATGGCGTGTACGAACACATCGGGACCGAACAGATCATCGTCGCTATCGGCAACCACCCGGCCAATCTGGATGAGGCCGCCCGGCTCATTGTCGAGCAGGCCTATCAGAATGGCAGCGAAGATAACCTCAGCATCCAGATTGTCCGCATTGATGATCTGCCAGCAACTGATGCCTCCAACGATTTCAACAAAGAGATTGAACATTTGCCTTTCCCGCCGGTTCTGGAGCCCCGGAACCGGTTTGACGGCTACGCTATATTGCGGGAGGTGCATGCATCCAGCCGCAGTCATGTCTATCTGGCGGCAGACGAAGAGACCGGTAACCAGGTTATTATGAAAACCCCCTCTATCGATCTCCGGGACAACTCCGATTACCTGCAACACTTTCTTATGGAGGAATGGATCGCCCGGCGCGTTAACAGTGCACATGTGCTGAAAGCAGGCAAACAAACCCGTCAGCGGCATTACCTTTACACCGTCACCGAATTCATCGAAGGCCAGACACTGGCCCAGTGGATGGTCGATAACCCCAACCCCAGCCTGGAAACCGTACGCGGAATAATTGAACAGATCGCCCGTGGACTCTACGCCCTCAACCGCCTGGAAATATTGCACCAGGACCTGAGGCCCGCGAACGTCATGATCGATAATTCAGGTACCGTGAAAATTATCGATTTCGGCTCAGCCAGGGTTGCCGGCATCGCTGAAGGCGCCACCGCTGAACAGAATTGTACTCCCGGTACAGCGCTCTACATGGCCCCGGAGTATTTTATGGGGGAGCTCGGCACCGCGCGCTCTGACTTATACTCACTGGGTGTACTTGGCTATCACATGCTCTCGGGTCGATACCCCTATGGCACCGGAGTCGCAAAGACCAGAACCGCCGCTGCACAGCGCAGACTGATCTACCAGACGGTTCTGGATGACGATCGTGAAATCCCGGCGTGGATAGATGAAACTCTCAAGAAGGCGGTGCATCCGAATCCGGAAAAGCGCTATCAGGAGCTGTCCGAGTTCACCTTTGATCTCCGGCGCCCCAACAAAGCGTTCATCAACAAAACCCGCCCGCCTCTCATCGAACGTAACCCGGTTGCGTTCTGGCAGGGGGTGTCCGCGTCACTTGCGGTGATCTTGCTGATCCTGTTACTGCGCTAGTGCAGATTGAATAAGACCAAAAGCAACCCGGGCGCATTGTAATAGCAGGTGATAACGATGCACCTGAACTGCTTACCAAGGCATGCCAGAACGCCCAGGTACTCATTCACGAAGCCACCTATACCCAGGAAGTCTCCGAGCGCGTTGGTGCTTTCCCCCAACACAGCTCGGCCGCTCAGATTGCCAGCTTTGCCGAATCAGCGCGCCTGCCCAACCTGGTGCTCACCCATTTCAGCTCCCGATACCAATTCAGCCACGACACCGCACCGCTGATCGACGACATTGCCGTCGAGGCCAAAGCGTTCTATAACGGCAAGCTTTTTCTGGCAAAGGACTTTGCTGACTATCGCCTGAATCGGAATATGACGTTGGATGTCATCAACTGAAACATGCCCTATCCGGTTCGCCGCAGCCTTGGCGACCATGTATAATTGCCGGTCGCAAATTACCCCTGTAAACAACACAAACGGCTACCAGCAGAAACTCCATGGAAAAAACCTACCAGCCAGAAAACATTGAGCGCCAGTGGTACGAAAACTGGGAAAAGCAAGGCTACTTCCGCCCGTCTGGCGAGGGCGAGTCCTTCAGCATTGCCATTCCGCCGCCCAACGTCACCGGCAGCCTGCACATGGGCCATGCATTCCAGCACACCATTATGGATACCCTGACCCGCTTCAAGCGCATGCAGGGCCGCAATACGTTGTGGCAGGTCGGTACCGACCATGCTGGCATTGCTACCCAGATGGTGGTGGAGCGCAAGCTTGCGGTAGAAGAAGACAAGACCCGGCACGATCTGGGGCGGGACGAGTTCATCAAGCGCATCTGGCAGTGGAAGGAGCAGTCTGGCGGCACCATTACCGGCCAGATACGCCGTTTAGGCAACTCCGTGGATTGGGACCATGAGCGCTTCACCATGGACGACGGCTTTTACAAGGCGGTTCAGGAAGTCTTTATACGGCTTTATGATGAAGGACTGGTATACCGTGGCAAGCGCCTGGTGAACTGGGACCCGAAGCTCCACACCGCCATCTCCGACCTTGAAGTAGAGAACAAGGAAGAAAAGGGCCATTTCTGGCATCTGCGTTATCCCCTGGGCGGTGGTGCCAAAACCAAAGACGGCAAAGACTATCTGGTTGTTGCCACCACTCGCCCGGAAACCATGCTGGGCGATACCGCCGTAGCCGTGCACCCGGACGATGAACGCTACCAGCACCTGGTCGGCAAGACCGTGCTGTTACCTCTGGTGAACCGTGAAATCCCCATTATTGCGGACCCGCACGCTGACCCCGAAAAAGGCAGCGGTTGTGTAAAAATCACCCCGGCCCATGACTTCAATGACTACGCCGTGGGCAAGCGCAATAACCTCACCATGATCAATGTACTGACCCAGGATGCTTGTGTCCGTGCGGTGGCCGAAGTGTTCAACGCTGATGGCAGTGAAAATACCGAGGTCGATGGCAGCCTGCCTGCCGCTTACGCCGGACTAAGCCGGGAAGAAGCCCGCAAGCAGATCGTCGCCGCCATGGAGGCGGAAGGTCTGGTTCAGCAGGTGGAAGACCACACTCTGAGCGTGCCACGCGGTGATCGCTCTGGCCTGATCATCGAGCCCATGCTGACAGACCAGTGGTTCGCCGACGCCAAGACGCTTGCCAAACCGGCTATTGAAGCGGTGGAGGACGGCCGCATCCAGTTTGTGCCGAAACAATACGAAAACATGTACTTCTCCTGGATGCGGGACATTCAGGATTGGTGCATTTCCCGCCAGCTCTGGTGGGGCCACCGCATTCCGGCCTGGTACGACGCCGAGGGTAATATCTATGTCGGCCGCAGCGAAGAAGAAGTGCGGGGGAAATACAGTCTGACCGGCGATCTGGAACTGAGACAGGACGATGATGTACTCGATACCTGGTTCAGCTCCGCACTGTGGACGTTCGGCACACTCGGTTGGCCGGAAATCACGGAGCGCCTGAAGACCTTCCATCCCACGGATGTTCTGGTCACCGGCTTTG
>JBBQMX010000011.1:0-10487 GCA_038329375.1 Pseudomonadales bacterium
CCTTGATGCCTTCGGCGTCAAACGCATCCACCCGGATAACATCATAAAGCGCGGTCAGTGCTTCCAGCAGAGGCGCCCGTTCCTCCTGGGTGATGATGTCCTGTGCGAGGGCCCAGTCCACCAGTTCTTCGCGCTGATGCCCCATCAGCAGCGCGATGCTATCCAGATCATCCGGATCCTTGTTGCGAATCGCCGTGTGGAGCCGTTCCCGAATTTCGCGAGTGTCGTTCGCCAGGCGATAGGCATTGAGAACCCGGCCAAGTGCGTCATCCGGGTCTTGGGTCTGGTAGACACCCTGCACAATCCGGTCCCTGACGGGCGTGTCTGCCACAATGGTGTTGGCTACGGCAGCGCCCAGTACATCATTCGGTTTACGCAGTCCGTTGGCCCCGAGCGGAAACACAATAAGTCGCAGAGGCCAGCGCAGGGCCTTGGCCGGGAAGTTATCGATAACGCAGCGCATCTGCTCCTGAAAATCGTGCAGGGACATCTGCAGACACCATTCCACCAGGGGACGCTGAGCTTCCGGATATCCGTCCTCATGCCATTGTTTAATCACGGCAGATGCGTAGTACAAGTGCACGAGACAGTCAGCCATGCGGCCAGACAACCGCTGCCTGGCCTTAAGCCCGCCGCCCACGGTCAGCAGAGTCACGTCGGTAATCATCGCGAACCCGGCAGAGAAGCGGGAGAGCTGGCGGTAATACCTGCCAATATTGCCTTTATCGGGTGTCGGTTGAAGCAACCCGCCGGTCAGGCCCAAAAGCAGGGCGCGCATGGTATTCCCAGTGGTGTGGGCGATATGGCGGTAAAAGACTTGGTCGAATGTTTTGACCGCGGCTTTCTGGTCCTCCATGCCTGCGGCTTCAATTTCTTCCACGATAAAGGGGTGACAACGAATAGCACCCTGGCCAAAGATCATCAGGCTGCGGGTAAGAATGTTCGCGCCCTCCACCGTAATGCCGATGGGGATCGCCTGATAGGCACGGGCCATGAAGTTGCGCGGCCCGGTAATCACGCCCCGGCCTGCCACAACGTCCATAGCGTGGTTGACGACTTCCCGCATCAGGTCGGTGTTACGGTATTTCAGCACGGCTGATGGCACGGACGGCCTCACCCCCCGGTCCAGCATGCCGGAGGTGAACAGCCGTGCGGCATCCATCATGTAGGTATAGCCTGCAATGGGTTCCAGAGCTTCCTGCACACCCTCAAACTGACTGATGGAGCGGCCAAACTGCTCTCTTACACTGGCATAGGAGCCTGTTACCAGACTTGCCATCTTGCCGGCTCCGGTGCCGAGGGCGGGCAGGGATATGGAGCGGCCGATGGACAGGCATTCCAGCAACATCTTCCAGCCATTGCCGAGACCTTCCTGCCCGCCAATGACCTGATTCATGGGGATAAACACATCCTCACCCCAGGTCGGACCGTTCATAAAGACAGTATTCATCGGCAAATGACGCGCACCGCTATGCACACCTTTGGTATCGCTGGGCACCAATACACAGGTAACGCCAACGTCTTCCTCACCGACCAGGTTCTCCGGGTCGTAAACCTTGATAGCCAGGCCAATCAGGGAAGCCACCGGGGCCAGCGTAATGTAGCGCTTGTTCCAGGTTACCTTCAGGCCCAGCACTTCCTCGCCATTCCATTCGCCTTTGCAGACGATGCCTTTATCGGGAATGGCACCGGCGTCGGACCCGGCAATCGGGGAGGTCAGCGCAAAACAGGGGATCTCTTCACCCCGGCTGAGTCGTGGCAGGTAATAGTCTTTTTGGGCATCGGTGCCGTAATGCATCAGTAATTCGCCCGGGCCGAGCGAGTTCGGAACCATCACGGTGACAGCGGTGGAGACACTGCGGGTGGAAATCTTCATCACGATTTCGGAGTGGGCGGTCGCCGAAAAGCCCTTGCCGCCGTTTTCCTTCGGGATAACCAGCCCGAAAAATCCCTGCTCGCGGATGAAAGTCCAGACTTCGGTCGGCAAATCAAACAGCTCGTTGGTGATGTGCCAGTCGTCCAGCATGCCGCACAGGGTTTCTACCGGGCCATCGATGAACGCCTGTTCTTCCGGTGTCAGATGCGCGTGTTTGGTGTCCAGCAACCGGTCCCAGTCGGGTCGGCCTGAAAACAGCTCACCGTCCCAGTCTACGCTGCCGGATTGAAGCGCTACGGTCTCGGTGTCAGAAAGCTTGGGTAACTTGCCTCGCACCCAGCCCAGTAACGGTCGACTCAACAAGTCCTGTCGTAATGGGTTCGGAATGACCAGCAGCAAAGTAGCGATCAGGGCGAGGCCACCGATCAGAATACTCGCAATGTGCCAGCCGTCTACGAAGGCACCCGCCACGGTGGCGAGGGTAAGAACGGCAGCGGCAACCAGACCGCCGACACCGAGATAGAGAAGAACGAGAGAACTGATCAGCAGGAATAGAACACTCATTGAATGACCTCCTTTTCTGTTGAGCCTGAAATTACCATCAATCAAACCAGAAACAGATGCAAGTTCGATGACGACCGGAGTATGTCAAAAAAATACTGAAGAAACTGAGCCTGACTGACTGGCTTGAAACAAAACAGAGACAAAAAAGGGGCCGGATGGCTCCGACCCCTTGATTACCAGCATTCCTCTCGGGATTGCAGATTATTCTGGCCTGGTATTATCGGGATTCGATATTGCCTTCCTCATCGGAAATTACGATTTCTACCCGACGATTCTGCTGGCGGCCGCTACTGGTATCATTGCTGGCTTTGGGATAGGCCTCGCCATAGCCCGTAACATCTATGCGACTGCTGCTGATGCCATTGCTGGTCAGAGCGGCTTTAACAGACATGGCACGACGTTCAGACAGGCCCTGGTTATAGCCCTCGTCACCGGTGCTGTCAGTGTAGCCCTCAACCCTTACCCGGCGATCGGGGTATTCGTTCATGAAGTTCGTAAGCTGCTGAATAGTGCGCTCTGCAGAAGATTTGAGATCAGCTTGATTCAGGTCGAACAATACGTCACCCAGAGTAAGGACCATGCCGCGGTCTGTCTTCTCGGCCTGCAGCGCAGCCATCTGCTCTCGCAGCCGCTCTGCTTCCATCCGGGCCTGTTCGGCTTCGCCAGTCCGCATCCTCAATACCATCTGCTCGCGTCGCTCTTCCGCGGACTCGATTTCAGACTGAAGGCCCGCACGCTCTCCCATCTCATAAGCAATTTCAGCGTGACGCTTGGCAAGATAGGCCACGTGTTCGATCTGCTCTTTGTCCGCATCGTCCTCCAACAAAGCCTGAGCACGATCCAGTTCGGTACGGGCGCTCCGCAACTGGGCCGGACCGCTCCTTGCGACGTTGGGGTCGTTCTCTATTTTGCTATAAGCAAATTTGGCATCATTGACCATCTGGTTTTCCGAGGGTCCAGCACAACCCACCATCAGAGCAGACAGGCCGACCGCGATTCCAAAAGACAGCTTTCTGTTAATCATATTCATCTCCTTATATCGGGCCTTACTGTTGCTCAGCCTGCATCTGCCGGCGAAGAGTTTCGATGTTTTTGTTCAACTGCTCAACGGCAGCTTTCGCCTTGTCTGTTTCAGACCGTGCCCCGGCGAGCTGCGCATCAACATCAGCCTGCTCAAGCAGCAGCTCGGCTTCAGGATACCTCTCCTGCTCGATCAACTCGCGTGCATCCGCTACCTTGTTCTGAGCGTCATTCAGGATGATGGGATTGAACTCTCTGGCATCTGATGCTTCCGCCTGTTGAATCGCGGACACGGCGGTCTGGAGCTTGCCGTCAGGCTTTGGCCCTGGACCAGCGCAAGCGGCAATGGTTACAGCCAAACCGAAAATGACTGCAGATCGTGCCAAATATTGATGCGGCTTCATGCATGGACTCCTTTTTGTATATGTAACCGAGTGTTACCTAAAATTATAGCAGGTGGACTATAACGGCACGTGAATAAGCGGACAGGTAGCGAGAGAGGGTGCTCTGTAACTAGATGTAGAGATCAACTTCATAGATTCAACCTATTGAATAAAAACAATAAGACGTATCCATAAACATTAAAAAGTTGTCATATTCAGGAAGAGTGTTGGACCTCAATTCAGCATAAATCACTACGCCGACCGAGTCCCCGTGGAAAACTTGACGTGTATCATTGGAATGACACTTACTTTGAAAACCAGAATAACAATACGTGAGGCGGATATGAGCGATATACCTTGGGATTATCTGATACAGGGCGCAAAAGTCTTTGATGGTAGCGGTGCACCCATCCCCCCGATTGAAGACATTGCCATAGCAAACGGCCGGATTGCCGCCCGGGGGCCAAATCTGGACCCCAGTCTTGCGCGTCAGGTCATCGATGGCAGCGAGCGTTGGGCGATGCCCGGCCTGTTTGATATTCATACTCACTATGACCTGGAACTGGAAGTGGCGCCGGGCCTGCCGGAATCCGTCCGCCATGGCACCACAACGGTGGTAATTGCCAATTGCAGCCTGGGCCTGGCGTTTGGCTCTCAACGCAAAGCTGGCGTCGACCCGATCGTGGACTGCTACGCCCGGGTTGAGAACATTCCAAAGTCCCTGCTGCGGGCAACGGCTGATAAGGTCGACTGGGACAATCCCAAGGCGTACTTGCAGCACCTGAATACCCTCCGCCTCGGTCCGAATCTGGTCACCATGGTGCCTCACTCCATGTTAAGGATTGAGGTTATGGGTTTTGATGCGAGCGTCTCCCGGGACCCGACCGAGGACGAGCTTCAGGCCATGGAAGGTCTGCTGGCACAGGCCCTGGACGATGGTTACGCCGGTTTTTCCACCGATGCGCTGCCGTTCCACTACCTGGCTAACCAGCCCAACACTCACAAAACCATTCCGACGCAGTTTGCCAAGTATCCGGAAATCAAACGGCTTACCGAGGTGGTGCGGCAAAAAGGCGCGGTCTGGCAGGCCACTCCACCGAAAGACAGCACCATCGGCACCATCAAAACGTTCCTGCTCAGCTGTGGTCGCCTCCATGGCAAGCCCCTGAAAACCACGGTCGTGGCAGCACTGGACGTGCAGAGCAATCGCAAGCTCGTGCGCCTGGCGCGGATGCTTGCCCGGGTGTTGAATTCGAGGCTGCTGCAGGGTGATTTTCACTTGCAGGCATTGGCTGCACCCTTCAAGGTCTGGTCGGATGGCGCAGTCACGCCGCTGTCTGAAGAGATAGCCGAGCTTCGTACCCTGAATGAGGTCGAACTGGAAGACCGCGAAACCCGGATGAACATCCTCAGCGATCCGGACTACATCAAGCGCTTCAAAACCATGTGGATGACCGGCAAAAGCGGGTTCGGTATCGCTCGCCTCAAGCGTCTGCTGCGCCTGGAAGACTACGCCTTCAACCGTACCCTGGCGGATATGACCGTTGATGTCTGCCCGCTCAGGGATTGGCAAGGCCTGGATTTTCAGACGCTCTTTGATCGCGTCAAAGCGTTCAATGCCGGTGATAAGTCCGTGTTTACCGAGGCTGAGAAGGCAGTAATGGCTGAGTACTTTACCGATAGTCGGGACGAAGGCGATTTCATGCTCGGTATGTTGCGGGCGTTTGACCGCGAGCTAAGTTGGTATACCATTTCAGCAAACCGGGATGAAACTATGGTTCGCAAGCTGCTGATGGACCCGCAACTGTTACCCGGCTTCAACGACAGCGGTGCCCACCTGACCAATATGGCGTTTTACGATGGCAATCTGCGGGCGCTCAAGCTGGCCTCGGATGGCGGTGATGAAGATGTCGCCTATATGGTGAAACGGCTGACCCGGGATCCTGCGCGAGTCTTTGGCGTAAAGGGGGGTAGCATTGAGGTTGGAGATCAGGCGGACATCACGCTGATTGACCCCTTTGCTCTGCGACGGTTCGACCACAACAACAGCGTCCGGCGCCAGTTCCGTGAAGAATTTCAGCATGAACAGCTGGTGAACCGATCTGACGGTGTGGTGCCTCTGGTGATGATTGCCGGCCACCCCGCCTGGAACGGCGACCGGTTCGAGCTAGCGCTGGGGCAGGAGAAGATGGGGACGGTGCTGGCGACCACTTTCTGAGCTGCCGGGGGCTCTGAGCCTGGGCTGCCCCTGACTGCGCTCCTCAGGGGCTCTTCTCAGGCTATGGCCAGCTCAACCCGGTTGCGGCCGTTACTCTTACCCTGATACAGGGCTTTGTCTGCCCGGGCAATGACGGATTTGAGGTCCTCATTGGTACCATACTGACTGACGCCAATGCTGATAGTGACTGACAAACGCGCTCCCTCGCACTCCCAGATTGTTTCGGCTACCGCCTTGCGTACCCTTTCAGCGGAGATAAACGCTTGATCACAATCGGTTTCCGGCAATACCGCAAGGAACTCTTCGCCACCCCAGCGACCGACGAAATCCTGCTCACGCAAAGCGTTGGTAATCACCGTGCTGATATCCGACAGAATTCGGTCCCCCAGCTCATGGCCGTAGCGATCATTGAGGGGTTTGAAATGATCGATGTCCAGTAGCAGAAAGGCCAGGTTTGAGGGGTTACGGTTCCAGCGTGCAATTTCCTTTTCCGCCAGGTGGACCATATGGCGGCGGTTATAGAGTCTGGTCAGGGAATCCGTTGTCGCCATGCGTCCCAGTTTTCGGTGGGCGGCGGTCACCAGTGACAGGTAGTAGAATGACAGATAACTGAACATTGTGAACACCACGGTGAGATTAAACAGATGCACCCCGAGCAGTGCGTTGTCCGATATCGGCTGAAGCGGCGCAGTAAAACGCATGGTTACGTCCAGAGTGACGTAAAACCCCCACAGACCGGCCACGGAAATCCAGGCCGAGCGGGCTCGCATGCCGACAAACAATGCCGGTATAAACATCAGCAGATAGTAATGGAAGCCGCTGTCCCAGCCGATCATGACAGTACCCAGGGCGGCATGGATAATGACTTCGACCCAGATAAATGCGATCGCCAGCCCGTTACGCCGTTTGCGAAGGGCGAAATAAGCGACGACATACATCGACACACTGACAATATTGATCCAGGCGAGGATGGGTGAACCCAGCAGGTGGAAAAGAAAGAAGAATGCCACATCAACGGTAGCGGCAATCTGACAGCAGCGTTGCGCTACCCGCCAGAACTGTGGCCGACGGCTTTCTGAATGCTTGCCCGGCCCCGAATTGTCCTGCATGTTTACATCCGTTCCTTGTCGAATGTTATTAATAGTAGATCCTTATACGTGACTCGCATGCGCTTAACTGTAAACAACAATAAAAGGTTTGTCCCGCCGTACCGGGAAGGTTTGAAAGAGGACTAATGCAAAGTCGCGTGCTAGGGCTCAACCATAGCCTGCGGCGAAGACCAGCCCCAGCACCACAGGCATTACTACCAGGCTGCCGAGATTGCCGATCAGTACCAGGGAGGCCACCTTGTGGGGCTCTTGCTGATACTGTTCCGCCACCATGTAATTGAGCACTGCAGGTGGCAATGCCGCAAAAACCCACAGCGCGGCAAGCTGTATGCCCTGTATGTCGAGCAGATAGATCAGCGGCCAGGCCAGTATCAACCCACTGGCAGGGCAGGCGACGGCGCCCAGCATGCCGGTTTTCCAGTCGCTGAAATCCACATCCAGCATGCGAACGCCGAGGGTGAACAACATCAGCGGGATGCAGACACCGCCGAGCATGTTGAGGGCTTCCAGTGACCAGGCCGGCATCGGCAAGCCACCCATATTAACCGCCAACCCGGCGATACTGGCGATGACCACGGGAATTTTCAGCAACCGCCAGACCGGAGTTTGCGGGCTCAGCATTTTCAGGCCGACGGAAAAGTGCAGCAGCATTTCCACAATAAAAAGCACGACTGCCGCCGGCAGAGCAGCTTCACCGAAGGCCAGCACCAGTATCGGAATCCCCATGTTGCCGGAGTTTTTAAACATCATAGGTGGCAGGAAGGTACGCATATTCAGCTTTAAAACATGCGCCACCGGCCACAGCAGCAATCCCGAGCCCAGCACCACCACAGCGGCGGCGAGCGCCAGCGTGGCGTAATCCTGCAGCGGCGCCTGTTGGTCAGCCAGCACGGCGAACACCAGCATAGGCACAAACAGTTCCATATTCAGGGTGTTCAGGCTTTTGATGTCCGGGCTGCGATAGCGACCGTACAAACTGCCGCAAGCGGTAATCAGGAACACCGGCAACATGGTGGATAGAATCTGGGCAATCATGGGTTACCGCTCCGGGTGATCTCGCGGACTGCAACGGGTATGTGGATAATGGTTAGCTTCGCAAGTGTCCGCCAGTCTGCGCAAGCTCGCCAACTTCGTCATTGCGACTTAAGTGGAAGATGGTGCGTTCCGGTTTTTCCTTACCTTGCGTTCAGCAAGGGCTGACACCCGGACGCTCAAAACCTGTACAATCTCGGTTTTTCCGCGCCAGCCCAGGGCAGCGCTTCACTGTAAATGGATTCCTTCGTTGATCTCTACTGCCAATATCACCATGCAATTCGGGGCCAAGCCCCTGTTCGAAAACGTTTCAGTCAAATTCAATAACGGTAACCGCTATGGTCTGATCGGTGCCAACGGCTGCGGCAAATCCACTTTCATGAAAATTCTGGGGGGTGACCTTGAGCCCTCTGGTGGCCAGGTAATGCTGGAACCCAATATCCGGCTAGGCAAGCTGCGGCAGGATCAGTTTGCTTTTGAAAATTGCTCGGTGATCGATACGGTTATCATGGGCCACGAAGAACTCTGGCAGGTGAAAGCCGAGCGTGATCGCATCTATTCGCTGCCGGAGATGAGCGAAGAAGACGGCATGGCGGTGGCGGATCTGGAGGTTCAATTTGCTGAACAGGATGGCTACACGGCGGAATCCCGCGCTGGCGAACTGCTGTTGGGCCTGGAAATACCGCTGACGCAACACGAGGGCCCGATGAGTGCGCTGGCACCTGGCTGGAAGCTAAGGGTGCTGCTCGCCCAGGCGTTGTTCTCTGATCCGGACGTACTGCTGCTGGACGAGCCAACCAACCACCTGGATATCAACACCATCCGCTGGCTGGAAAGCATCCTGATTGCCCGCAACAGCACCATGGTGATCATCTCTCACGACCGCCACTTCCTGAACAGCGTCTGTACGCATATGGCGGATCTGGATTACGGCGAGCTGAGGCTGTTCCCGGGCAACTACGACGAATACATGACGGCCGCCACCCAGGCCCGTGATCGCATGCTGTCGGACAACGCCAAGAAAAAGGCCCAGATTGCCGAGCTGCAGCAGTTTGTCAGTCGCTTCTCTGCCAACGCCTCCAAGGCCAAACAGGCGACATCCCGCGCCCGCCAGATCGACAAGATTCAGCTGGAAGACGTCAAGCCCTCCAGCCGCATCAGCCCGTTTATTCGTTTTGAACAAACCAAAAAGCTGCACCGCCAGGCGGTGTCCCTGAAGAATCTGTCAAAAGCTTTTGATGACGAACCGGTGCTGTCAAAACTGGACCTGCAGATAGAAGCTGGCGAGCGGGTGGCTATCATCGGCCCCAATGGCATTGGTAAAACGACCCTGTTGCAGTGCATGTCGGGCGCACTGGTGCCGGATAAAGGCGAAGTCAAATGGACCGACAGCGCCGACGTGGGTTACTTCGCTCAGGACCATACCAAAGACTTTGCGGCTGACGACAATCTCAGTGAGTGGATGGCGCAGTGGACCACCGGCGGTGAACAGCTGGTTCGCGGTACGTTGGGCCGGATGCTGTTTTCCGGTGACGATATCGAAAAATCGGTCCGGGTCATTTCCGGTGGTGAGCAGGGGCGCATGCTGTTCGGCAAGCTGATCCTGCAAAAGCCCAACGTGCTGTTGATGGATGAACCCACTAACCACCTGGATATGGAATCCATCGAAGCTCTGAATCTGGCGCTGGAAAACTACCCGGGCACGCTGATATTCGTCAGCCATGACCGGGAGTTTGTGTCTTCACTGGCCACCCGAGTTATCGAACTGGGCGCTGACGGCGTTACTGATTTCAGCGGCAGTTATGATGAATACCTGCGCAGTCAGGGTTATATCTGATCCTTTGCATGAGTGAGGTACAGAACGTGACCATGGATTTTGATCAGGCGCTTCAACGAGAGCACACCTGCAGTGTCAAATTTGACGCACGTCAGGCAGTTTTTGGTACCGAAGACGTGATTCCGATGTGGGTAGCCGATATGGATTTTGCGGTTCCGGAAGCAGTCAGCCAGGCGCTGCTGCAACGGGCTCGCCATCCGGTGTTCGGTTACAGCCTGTTCCCTGACAGCCTTTACGAAGCAATGATTCAGTGGTTTGATACTCGCCATGGTTGGGCTATCAAGCGTGACTGGATAATGATGGCGCCCGGCGTGGTGCCCTCTCTCCATGCGGCGGCGATGGCGTGTGCCGGCCCGGGCGAAGGGATTATTATTCTGACCCCGGTATACCCGCCGTTTTTCAGCTCGGTGTCAAAAACCGGACGGCGTCTGGTTGAAAACCCGCTGAT
>JBBQMX010000012.1:0-10447 GCA_038329375.1 Pseudomonadales bacterium
TGTGTCCGCCAGCCAGACAAGGCCGGTGGCAAAGGTCAGAACGACCAGTATCAGCGGGAAATCAATATCCATTGAAACGTCCTAGTTATCCACTTTCAGTACGGCAAGGAACGCTTCCTGGGGCACTTCAACATTACCCAGCTGCTTCATGCGTTTTTTACCTTCTTTCTGCTTCTGAAGCAGTTTTTTCTTGCGGCTCACGTCACCACCGTAGCACTTTGCGGTGACATTCTTGCGCAACGCCTTGACGGTCACTCGTGATACCACCTGATTGCCTATGGCAGCCTGAATGGCAATATCGAACATTTGCCGGGGAATCAGCTCTTTCATTTTATCCACCAATGCCCGGCCACGGTAATGGGCCTGGTCACGATGCAGAATCAAGGCCAGGGCGTCGACACGCTCGCCGTTAATCAATACATCCAGACGCACCAGGTTGGCAAGCTGAAAGCGTTTGAAATGATAATCAAGCGACGCAAAACCTCGGCTGACAGATTTTATGCGGTCAAAGAAATCCATCACCACTTCCGCCATCGGCAACTCATAAGTGAGCTGAACCTGGCTCGACAGAAACACCATGCTCTGCTGGGTGCCGCGCTTCTCCTCGCATAACGCGATCACCGCGCCGAGATGTTCCTGGGGCACCAGAATGTTGGCCTCGACAATGGGCTCGTGCATTTCTTCTACCGAACCAATGTCCGGCAGCTGGGAGGGGTTAGAAACCGTGATCGTCTCACCCTGTTTGGTAACCACCTCGTAAATAACGGTCGGCGCGGTGGTGATGAGGTCGATGTCGTACTCGCGTTCCAGACGCTCCTGAATAATCTCCATATGGAGCATACCAAGGAAGCCACAACGAAAGCCGAACCCCAGAGCATCCGAGTTCTCCGGCTCAAAAAACAACGAGGCATCGTTCAGAGTCAGCTTTTCGAGCGCATCCCGGAAGCTGTTGTAATCATCGGAAGAAATCGGAAACAGACCGGCATAAACCTGGGGCTTGACTTTCTTGAAGCCCGGTAAAGCGCTGGTGGTGCTGGCGAACTTGTTATGAACAATCGTGTCACCGACAGGTGCGCCATGAATGTCCTTGATACCGGCCACCACAAAACCCACGTCACCAGTGCCCAATATACCGGTCTCTGTGGGCTTGGGTGAGAACACCCCGACTTTTTCAGCGTTCCACGCGCGCCCGGTGGATTTAATGACAATCTTGTCACCTTTACGCAAGCTGCCCTGCTTGATTCTCACCAGCGATACAACGCCAAGATAGTTATCAAACCAGGAGTCAATGATCAGGGCCTGCAGCGGACCATCAACATCCCCGGCCGGAGGAGGAACGCGGCGAATCAGGTCTTCCAGCACATCCTCCACACCCATGCCGCTTTTGGCGCTGCACCGGACCGCATCCGATGCTTCGATGCCGATAATGTCCTCGATTTCCTGCGCCACCCGCTCGGGCTCGGCCTGAGGAAGATCCATCTTGTTTAGAACTGGTACCACCTCAAGCCCCTGCTCGATCGCCGTGTAGCAGTTTGCAACGGATTGAGCTTCAACGCCCTGCCCCGCGTCAACCACCAGCAACGCACCCTCACAGGCGTAAAGCGAGCGGGAGACCTCATAGGAGAAGTCCACGTGTCCGGGCGTATCAATCAGATTGAGCTTGTATTCGTGGCCGTCCACCTTCGAGGTATACAGAAGCGTAACGCACTGAGCCTTGATGGTAATGCCACGCTCACGTTCCAGATCCATGGAATCCAGAACCTGCTCACCCATCTCACGGTCACTCAGGCCACCACACATCTGAATAAAGCGGTCAGCCAATGTGGATTTGCCATGATCAATATGGGCGATAATAGAGAAGTTGCGGATACGGCTCAGTTCGGTCACAGACAAAGGGTGCTCGTGTAAGACAAAAAATGCATTCCTGACAACTGGCTGGCCAGTCCGTCAGGGGGTATGGAATCAGGGCTGGGATTTTACCGGTTGTGGGCCGCTATTGCCATGTTCACGATATCAGCGTGCGCTCATGCTGCTGCACAAGAAACCCGATCAAGGCATCTTCATCAAGCGGGTAGCTGAACAGGTTCCCCTGGCACTGAGCGCAGCCGGCAGCCTTCAGGAAGCTCAGCTGCTGGGGCGTCTCGACACCCTCGGCGATGACCGTCAAACGCAGCTTATGTGCCAGCGCGATGACCGCCGATGTTATATCCGTTGCGCTGCTGTTATAGGGGATGTCCCGGATATACTGGTGATCGACTTTAACGGCATCCAGAGGCAACCGTTGCAGCGCATCCAGTGAGCAGGCTCCGGTACCAAAATCATCGAGAATAAGGCAAACACCAATATCGTGGAGCGCCCCGAGGACTTCCCTCAGCAAACGTGGATCATGGTTGAGAAATGCAGCAGGTATTTCCAGCTCAAGCTGTTCCGGGGACACCCCGGTTTCGGTCACAACCTGGCGGAACATATTCAGAAAGCCGGGGTCTACCAGCTGTTTAACCGAGAAGTTAACTGCCACCTTCAGGGCCTCAAAACCTGCCCGTTCCAACGCCTGAATCTGGATGCAGGCCTGCCTGAGCGCAAGCTCGCCCAGCCGAACGATCAAACCGGAGTCTTCAGCCAGAGTAATAAACTGCTGCGCCGGTATCAGGCCCTTTTCCGGATGCTGCCAACGCAGGAACGCCTCAACACCAATGACACGCCGCTCGGCAAGATCAAACTTGGGCTGATAATGCAGCACGAAGCGGTCTGTTTCGAGCGCGTGCAGCAGCTCCTCATGCTGCAACAAGCGCCTCGCGGCCTGAATATTCATAGCCGAAGTGAAAAATTGGCAGTTGTTTCGGCCCCGATCCTTGGCCCGGTACATGGCCAGATCCGCATACTTCATCAGGATACCGGGCTCTTCGCTGTCATGGGGAATCATGGCTACACCTATGCTGCCTGTTACCCCGATATCGTGCTCCTGGATATGCACCCGCTGACAAATTCGGCGCAGAATAGTCTCAGCCACCTTGGCGGCAGCCTGCGGGCCACTGATACTGGACAGCAATACCACGAATTCGTCACCACCAAGCCTCGCTACCGAGTCTTCTTCACGGACACAGCCTGTGAGCCAACGCGCAACATGCACCAGTAACTGGTCGCCGGCATCATGGCCCAGCGTATCGTTGATGCGCTTGAAACCGTCCAGATCGATAAACATCAGCGCCGCAGGCTCGCCCGTCCGGCGGCTTCGACGCACCGCATGGGCGAGTCGATCCTTGAACAGTTGACGGTTAGCCAGCCCCGTCAAAGGGTCGTAGAACGCCAGCCGATGCAGTTCTGACCGAGCGGTTTTAAGTTCCGTAAGGTCCCGCAAACTCAGCACCACGCCACCCACACCCGGCTCTTCAAGCATGGCGGTGTAAGTGCCCTCCATCTCACGCCAGGCCCCATCAATATCTTTTACCCGCGCACGCACCACCGCAATAGCCCGCCCAGGCATTGCCAACGCCTGCTCAAAGCAAGCCAACAATTGCGGCCAGTCATCCCGGTGCACAATAGATTCGATTTGCCGTCCATTGATGAGTGCTGGCGCAAAACCCAGAATATATTCACACGAGGGACTGGCGTATAGCGGCGCGCCCTGACGGTCAAGCACCAGCGTGATGTTACTGGCACCCTCTGTAATGGCACGGTAACGACCGGTACTCATCTGGGCATGCAAGCGAGAACGAATCAGCGTGAGCGAAAAGGCGAACAGCAAAAGACTCACAATAATGCCGGCCGCCAACACAATTTTCGGCCGGGGGTCAGAGGCCAGAAAATCGAAGGCAGGGGTAGACCGGGTCTGAAGCAACCAGGTGCGCTCACCATGAACGAATGTCTGGGCTAAAGAGAAGGTATAGTCATCATCCAGTGACCCAAGGTTCGACCCGTACATCAGGCTTTCACGCATAACCGCGTCACCGTCGTAAATGCGGACATCCAGAAACGGTGAGATCAACCCGACTATGCCGTCCACCAGATTATTCATACGGAAGGCACTGAACACAAAGCCTTGCAACAAATACCGCCGCTCAGCTAGGCTTTCCGGCACTTGGGCGCCTGAGTAAACCGGGTGGTACATCAAAAAACCCGCCTGCTTATCGTCCACTTCTTCCTGCACCAGCACAACTTTACCGGTCATGGTGGGTGCACCCGAATCCCGGCCCCGCTCCATGGCTGAGCGGTGCACCGCATCATCAAATGCATCGTAACCATGAGCCCGCTGGTTACGCTCGGTACCTGGTTCAAGAAACACAATCGGGTAATATTCGGCGCGATCCCCCGCAGGCAGAATTTGATAGCCCGCGAACCCCTGACTGCGAATACGCGCGATATGGTTGTCCGCGTTACGCTTCGTAACGCGCTCAATGTAGCCAATACCCTGCATACCGGGGTAATAGCGCTCAATATCAATGCGGCTGACATAGGTCCGCCATTCATCGCGGCTGACACCTCCGGCAACCGCAAATAGCCCGGCACTGCCGGCCAACACTTGCTGATAGTTGAGGAGGCGGTCTTCGATTGCGGTTTTCAACTGCAGAGACTGCGTTTGAAAGCGCGCTTCCGTGCGGTCTTTAACAAGCTGGACAGAAAAAATCCACAACCCTGTTGTGATCAGCAATCCTACAAACAACACCAGCCACGCCAGCCAGGCGTTCTGCAGCCCGATCAGCCGTGACAGCGGCACATCCTTTTTATTCATCATCTCTGCAGAGTCCAGTCCATGGCCTTAGCCTGTTAAACGCCGTCAGAGTATAACAAAAATCACGCACAGAGCGATCCTGCACGTTGCACAACACGTTGTAGCGACCTGCCAGGCGGCAGGCCCCTTCAGCCATGCATCAGGGCTTCATCACCAGGTAGGTTGCCCGTCCCTGACGGACAATACGCATGGAAACTGCCTTCCCCTCGGGTAAATCAGCCACCGCTTGCCGAAATTCCTCAACGGAGGTAATTGCACTGCGATCCAGCTCGGTGATCACATCGTCGGGACGCACACCGGCTTCCAGCGCGGGGCCCTTCGACACGTTTGTCACCAGCACACCAGCATCAATACCCAATGATGACATCAAATCGGCGGGCAATGGCTCTACAATCATTCCAAGCGGGCCTTCAGAGGGGCCGGAACTTTGCGGAGTAGCGCCCGCCAACTCATTGTCTTCCGGCAACCGTCCAATCACGACATCCAGATCAATTCGACGGCCCTCCCGCAAGACTTCAAGGGTTGCGGACTCGCCAACTGGCGTCCGACCTACCATCGGCGGCAAATCAGAGGACAGCTCTACCGATTCACCTTCGAACTCCAGCACAATATCACCCGACCGGAGGCCTGCCTGCTCGGCGGGGGAATCCACCATAACCTCAGCAATCAACGCCCCGCGTGGTCGCTTCAAGCCAAAGGATTCTGCCAGATCACGATTAACTTCCTGAATCAGAACACCGAGCCACCCGCGAGACACTGAGCCTTTATCGCGGATCTGCTCAAAGACGTTCATGGCTGCATCCATCGGAATTGCGAACGAGACCCCCATAAAGCCGCCGGAACGGGTGTAAATCTGGGAATTAATGCCAATCACTTCGCCGTCGAGATTAAACAACGGACCGCCCGAGTTTCCGGGGTTAATGGCGACATCGGTCTGAATGAACGGTACGTAGTTTTCGGTTGGCAGCGCCCGACCGACCGCGCTGACGATGCCTGCCGTAACAGTGTAGTCAAAGCCGAATGGCGAACCGATTGCCAACACCCACTCGCCGGGCTCAAGATCCTTCGACCGACCGATACGCACGATTGGCAAGTCTTCACCGTCGTTTATCTTGAGCACTGCCAGATCCGACCGGGGGTCGGTACCCACCAGTGTTGCGGGCAGTTCCCGCCGATCACTGAGACGGACGATGATCTCGTCAGCCCCCTCAACCACATGGTTATTAGTCAGAACATAGCCGTCCTTGGAGACGATAAACCCTGACCCCATGGAAGTTACCGGCGCCTGCCCACGTGGTTGACCCTGACCATAGGGTGATTGGGGACCCCGGAAGAAATCCTGGAAGAATTCGGGCAGTTGCTCGAGTTGGCGCTCGCTAAAAGGCATATTACCGGTATTTTGAGGCCGCGCCTGAGTTGTACTGATATTTACAACCGCAGCGGAGTTCTCTTTTACCAGCTCGGTAAAATCCGGGAGGCTTTGGGCAGAAGCTGTCTGAGCGGCTAAACTCAATACCATCAAAATCATCAGGTAAAAAGCGCCCAGACCGTTATTCATTGCATTTCCAGTGCGACCACCATTATCAATTTGCATTCAAAACTCCTTCAGGATCGACTACGCGACTTGTACTCATTTGCCACTGACAATGTTCTCGGCTTGATAAAACGTAAAAGCTCAAGATGAATTTTCAATACCTTGAAGCTGCGGCTGAAAATGTGAACCGGCAGACCGCTGGTAGCGGTATACCAGCAAAAAGCCAAGCCCCAGACCCAATCCGGCCAGCAGGATGGCAAGCCCGTCAGAACCAGGCGCCAACTGGTGGCCCGACACAGCTCCCACCAACAAGGCTGACAACGGCACCGCATATACCCATAACGAGGCGTGTAACAGTGCCGATTCCATGATTGATATCGTTACCTCATCACCGACCCGGGCGTTCAGGTGATTATCAACCAATATCTGGTTAGCGCGACCAGACGTCACGCTGGCCAGTGCCCTTTGCCCACAACCCTGTCTGGCGCTGCAACTTTGGCAGGCACTCTGCCGGATAGTTTGTACCCAGACCTGATTTCCTTTCTCGGCTACTACGCGACCTCGCTCTAAAATCATGGCTGATGTCCGCCCGCCAAAAAGGCATCTTCAATATCGACGGACTCTGCAACCCGCATGGCAGTGGATGGCGGAATCTCCCCTACCACAGTAACCAGGAAATTCCGGGTACCAACCTCGACTTTTCTCATATAGGCGGTCGTTGCGCCAATACGGGAGGCTCCCGTGGGCATATTAACCGCTACCGCTGATTCCACAAATACCGAAAATGAAGCCAGGCCATCCGAAAAAGCGACCACTCTGCCTTGACCCGCGCCGGGCGTGGCCGCTGGCACGAAGCCCTCCGGTCTCCATTTCAGATGCCAGCCGTCCATTCTTTGCTTGGTCTTACCCGCTGTAGCTGACTGCAACGTGTGCTTGATTTCCGGCCCCTGGAGCTGGATTTCAAATTCACTGTCCTGGAGTTCGTTGGTTATCTCAAGACTGGTAAAATGGAAGCGCTCAAGGACTTCATCTTCAGTCCGCACGTGACTTTTGACCAGCAGGCCAGTCGTCTTTTCCAGCCAGAGACGATAGCTGTACCGATGCGGATCTCTTGCATTCAGGGCAACAACCACAACCGGATAGCACGCAACCCGGTCATCCTCAAGAATTTCTGGCAAATACCAGCGACTTATCGGCACCAACTGGCTCGAGAAAGCTTCGGTAAAAGGCCCTGAGGGAATGATCTGATCAAGTTGGATGCGCCCATGATCGGGCAGCACACAGATAACCTTCATGCCTTTACGGACAATTTCACAATTCTCTCCGTCCTTCTGCACCAGGCGCTCTTCCACCTGGCCGTTGTGGAAACGGTGTGCAACCTGCATGGTACTGATTCGATCACCGCGCGCATACACAAATACACCCCGGTAACTGGTCATGTTAAGTGCCGGGCCAAGCTTCATAAGCCAGCCTTCGACGGAATCAGGCTGGTCGGCCGTGACTTGCAACGGTATGGCCAGCATTGACAACAACCAGACAGTAACAATCAGATGACACCCACTTCTGGGATTTACAATGACGCTCATGTTACCTCGACATCATTAACGGACTGTACCTGACACACTGGCCAGGCGGGCGTAACCAATGGAACCTCGCCCAGCGCCAACACTGTTATGCTGCGCATGTTCCAGCAGATAGCGGCTTAAATGTTCCCACTGCTGCTCATCCAGGCCTTGCAGGGCGACTTCAGGCACCTCTCCTTCGGTTGGCGGGCCTTCGAGCGCAGCCGATACGGTACCGGATGCAACCCTGCCAAGACCATCAGATTCCCACTCAGACCCCATACCGAATCCAACCGCCAGCGAGACCACCACCATCGCAGCAGCCGACCATCGCCAGGATGATGTTTTCACCGCTGGATGGTCACCGGCAACGCTTAAAGGCCGGTCAACAGATTCCCCAAAGAGTGAGGCCCTGACTCCGGCGCTCACATCCACGGACTCAGGTAAAATCGGGTCATCCCGCATCAAGTCATGCATTTGCTGCCAGCGCCGCCACTGACCCCTGAGCTCACGATGCTCTGCATTCGATAGCAGGCGGCGAACGGCAAGCTCGTCTGCCTGATCATCCATCATCGCCGACAAGGTTTCTTTCAGGCTGTCATCCATCGCTTCGAACCTCTTTTTCCACAGCGTTTAGAGCATCGCCCATCCGCATCATCAGGTGTCGTCCAGCATGGGGCCAAGCTGCCGGTCAACGGCATCCCTGGCCCGGAATATTCGTGACCGCACTGTACCGATCGGACACTCAAGGATACGAGCGATATCGTCATAGCTAAGGCCGTCATACTCGCGTAGCAGAAAAGCGGATCTCAGCTCTTCCGGCAGCTGGGCAATCGCTTTCTGCAGCGCCTTTTGCAGCTGCTCCCGCTGCAGCAGCCGTTCGGGGCTGGCGTTATCACGGAGCTTGCGTCCGTCCTCAAAATTTTCAGCCTCAGCCGAATCAGCACTACCTTGAGGCCGGCGCGCGCGGGCTTCGAGAAAGTTCTTGGCGGTATTCACAGCTATCCTGTAAAGCCAGGTATAAAATGCACTGTCAGCGCGAAACCGCTCCAAAGCCCGATACGCCTTGACGAATGACTCCTGGGTCAGGTCCATCACGTCCTGGTTATCGTAAACATATCGGCTGATAATAGCCGCCACCCGAGACTGGTATTTGATTACCAGCAGATCGAACGCCGACCGATCGCCGCGTTTAACCTTTCTCACAAGCTGTAGATCGGTCTGACTTTCAGCCGTGACCACAGGATGGGTGTCTGATTCAGGAGCCATGTGTCTTTTACCAGGCCTTGGTTCTGCGGCCTCACGGCCGGGCGTTTGCCTTTCGGGTAGATTCATACGGCTGTCTAAGCGGCTCCCTGAGGGTCTCAGGCACCAGCGTATCGTTGGCGCATCCCATTCGGGCAAATAGACAGCAGACGTAAAGTTTAGTTCAATACAAGTCCACATTATGGCCTGCGATAACGACTTGATGCCACAATCCTATGAACACGACGTTCTTATTATCGGTAGCGGAGCTGCCGGACTCACGGTTGCGCTGAATTTACCGGCTCACTTGCGCGTTGCCGTCCTGAGCAAGGGCAAGATTACCAGCGGCGCTACGCTCTGGGCCCAAGGCGGTATCGCTGCGGTACTGGACAATGAAGACTCGATAGAGGATCACGTTTCAGACACCCTGGCGGCGGGAGCAGGGCTCTGCCACGAAGACGCGGTGCGCTTGACGGTCGAGCATGGTAAAGAAAGTATCGACTGGCTGGTCGCCAGCGGTGTCGATTTCACCAAGGATGACAACGCGAAGTTCCATCTGACCCGGGAGGGCGGTCATAGCCACCGCCGTATTATTCATGCCGCCGATGCCACCGGGCACGCGGTCTCCAGCACCCTGAGCCAGCAGGCCGCCAGCCGCGCCAATATTGACCTGATGGAATCTAGGGTTGCGGTAGACGTCATAACTCATCGCAAACTGGGGCTACCCGGTAACCGTTGCGTGGGGGCGTACGTACTGAACCTTGAGGACAACCATGTCGAGTTGTTCCGTGCCCGGTTTGTGGTAATTGCGACCGGTGGCGCCAGTAAGGCCTACCGCTACACCACCAATCCCGACGGCGCCTCCGGAGACGGTATCGCTATCGCCTGGCGCGCAGGTTGCCGCGCGGCCAACATGGAGTTCAACCAGTTTCACCCTACCTGCCTGTACCACCCTCACGCCAAATCCTTCCTGATTACCGAAGCGTTGCGCGGGGAAGGCGGGTATCTGAGATTGCCGGATGGCTCTCGCTTTATGGAGCAGTTTGACCCCCGGGCAGAACTGGCTCCCAGAGACATTGTGGCGAGAGCCATTGACCACGAGATGAAGCGCCTCGGCGCAGACCACCTGTATCTGGACATAAGCCACAAACCGGCAGATTTCATTCGACATCACTTTCCGACCGTCTACGAAAAGTGTTTGGAATTTGGTATCGACATCACGAAGGATCCGATACCCGTGGTACCCGCGGCTCACTATACTTGCGGCGGCATCATGACGGACCATCGTTCAAGGACGGACGTCAACCAGCTATACGCAGTGGGTGAGGTAGCTTTTACCGGCCTGCATGGAGCTAACAGAATGGCCAGCAACTCGTT
>JBBQMX010000013.1:0-10369 GCA_038329375.1 Pseudomonadales bacterium
ATGACGCTGGCGGCAAAAGCCTGATCTTCAACACCATTACGGTTTCTGACGGTATAGCGAACGGCACCGAAGGCATGAAGTATTCACTGGTGTCGCGGGAAGTTATTGCCGACTCTATCGAAACTACCGCCGGTTGCGAGGGTTTTGACGGTCTGGTCGCCATCGGCGGCTGTGACAAGAATATGCCCGGCTGTGTGATGGGGCTTGCCCGCTTGAATCGCCCGTCGGTGTTTGTTTATGGCGGCACTATTCAACCGGGTAAGAATCATACCGATATCATCTCGGTGTTCGAGGCTGTGGGCGCCTATGCCAAAGGTGACATGGACCTGATCGAGGTCAAGCAGATTGAGGAAACCGCGATCCCCGGCCCCGGTTCCTGCGGCGGAATGTATACCGCCAACACCATGGCTTCGGCTATTGAGGCCATGGGCATGAGCCTGCCGGGCAGTTCCGCCCAGAACGCGGTCTCACAGACCAAAATGGATGACTGCCGGGCCGCCGGTGCTGCGGTACTGAACCTTCTGGACAAGGACATAAAACCATCGGATATCATGACGCGGCCGGCGTTTGAAAACGCAATTACCGTGGTTATTGCACTGGGTGGTTCAACCAACGCGGTTTTGCACCTGTTAGCCATGGCAAGCACCGTTGGCGTTGAGTTGTCGCTGGATGATTTCACCCGGATTGGCAAGCGGGTACCGGTGTTGGCGGACCTGCGCCCCAGTGGGCACTACATGATGTCTGAACTGGTCACCATTGGCGGTATTCAGCCGTTGATGAAAATGTTGCTGGATGCAGATCTACTGCACGGTGACTGCATGACGGTGACGGGCCAGACCCTGGCGGACAACCTGGCGGATGTTGCCCCTTATCCAGAAAGCCAGGCAATTATCCGAGCGCTTGATAACCCAATCAAGAAAGACAGCCATCTGCGCATTCTATACGGCAACCTGGCGCCCACCGGCGCAGTGGCAAAGATTACCGGCAAGGAAGGTACCCGTTTCACCGGCCGGGCCCGGGTTTTTCACTCCGAAGAGGAAGCCCAGGAACGGATCATGGACGGTACCGTGGTAGCCGGTGATGTGCTGGTGATTCGTTACGAAGGGCCAGTTGGCGGGCCCGGCATGCGGGAGATGTTGACTCCCACGTCGGCTATCATGGGCAAAGGTCTTGGCAGCGACGTGGCATTGATTACCGATGGCCGGTTTTCCGGAGGGAGCCACGGCTTTGTGGTCGGGCACATTACACCGGAAGCCGCTGAGGGCGGTCCGATAGCGCTGGTCGAAGACGGCGATGAAATCACCATCGACGCGGAGTCCAATTCCATTGAACTGACGGTCTCCGAGTCGGAGTTGGCGGTGCGTCGCAAACGTTGGTCAGCGCCGGAGCCCCGGTATCGCCGCGGGGTATTGGCCAAATACGCCAAAACAGTCAGTTCGGCGTCCCTGGGAGCAGTGACGGATCTGCTTTGACGTGCAAGCAATGATTCGCGACTGAAGTCGCTCTAAATTAATGACGGGTTGCTGGTATAGTCCACTACATTGACTAAACAGAAAAAGAGAGTGTCCTGATGAGTTTATTTGTTGCGTTGCATACCCTGGCAGCGGTGATTTGGGTCGGCGGTATGTTTTTCGCGTATATGGCTTTACGCCCAGCAGCAGCCAAAACGCTGGAGCCTGGCCCTCGGTCAGTGCTCTGGTGCCATACACTGGCTCTGTTTTTCCGTTGGGTCTGGGGTTGCGTGATCGTCCTGTTGGTCACCGGTTACGGCATGATAGGCGCTTACTTCGGCGGGATGGCCGGCGCTGGCTGGCACATTCACGCCATGCAGGGACTGGGGTTATTAATGATGCTGCTGTTCTTGCATATTTATTTCGCGCCTTTTCGTCGTCTCAAAAAAGCAGTCGAGAGCAACGATACCGATGAGGCAGTGCGTCGGGTAGGGCAGATAAGGATGTTTGTCGGGCTGAACCTTGTGCTTGGCTTGCTGGTCGTGGTGATCGGCTCTGCTGGCCGTTACATTTGAGGGCTTGAACCCATGTTCCGGAAGTATACGACGGCGGCAGTCCTGTTCTGCCTGGCTTTAACTACAGACGCTGCCGCAGCCAATAAAGCGGCGGCAGACAGTTTTCACCTCGCGTCGGTCAATGCAGCGGTCGCCTATGTCGACTCCGATACGCTACTACAGGATAAGAACGCGGACCGGTCTGTGCCTATTGCGTCTTTGACCAAGCTGATGACAGCTCTGTTGGTAATGGACTCTGGCGAGCCATTGAACGAGTGGTTGGAGGTGCTTCCCCGACACAAAGATGCCCCCAATAATGCTTATTCCCGCATCCGGATCGGTTCCGAATTGCGGCGCTCGGATATGTTGCGCATCGCCCTGATGTCCTCGGAAAATCTGGCCGCCTACACCCTCGCCCGGCACCACCCGGGTGGTTATAAAGCCTTCGTCGCAGACATGAACAAGAAAGCACTGACGTTGGGGATGAACAACAGTGTGTTCGTCGATCCGACCGGGCTTTCAGACCGCAACCGTGCCTCCGCTGCGGATGTTGTCAAACTTGTCAGAGCCTCGATCAAACATCCGCAAATTGGTGATTACTCGACCACGCGGTACTATTCTGCCAGGTTCCGTCAGCCCCGTTACTCGTTGTCCTATGGCAATACCAATGCCCTGGTACATCGAGACAGCTGGGGCGTGGGACTCAGCAAAACCGGTTACCTGACAGAAGCTGGCCGGTGTCTGGCCATGGTGTCTAAGATAGACGGTAAAGAAGTGATCACAGTGTTTCTGGATTCCTTTGGAACACGCTCGCCAATGGGTGATGCTGGCCGGGTAAAGCGTTGGCTGGCCACCGGTGACAGCGGCAAGGTGGCAGGGGCGGCCAAACGCTATGAGCAGGAGAAGAACGCCCAGTACGCCACGGGCAGCAACAGTATGCAGGCAACTAAATGAGATACGGCAGCAAGGAGTCATTCCTCCATGATTCAGGTATTCACCACCGGCGGTACGATTGATAAGATCTATTTTGACGCCAACAGCGAATTCGACATTGGTGAGTCGCTGTTAAACGAGTTACTGGCCGAGGCAAATATCACCGGGCAATACAATGTCGCCGGGCTGTTGCGCAAGGACAGCCTGGAGCTGACCGACAATGACCGCAGTGTGATCCTGCAGGCGGCGGAGCAATGCTCCGCTGGCCGCATCCTGATTACCCATGGTACCGACACCATGCCGGACACCGCCTCCGTGCTTGCCCGCGTGAGCAGCAAAACCATTGTGCTCACCGGGGCTATGCAACCTGCCCGAATGCGTCGCAGCGATGCGGTGTTCAATATTGGATTCGCCTGGGCGGCGGCTAGCCTGTTGCCCGCGGGTGTCTATATTGCGATGAATGGCGAGGTGTTCGAAGCTGGCGCTGTCAGGAAAAACCTCAAGACCCAGCGTTTCGAGCGCACCTCAAAGGACTGACAGGATTTCCTGCCCGGTCAGTGGGCGACTCGCTCCGGACGTAAGCGCCGGGTCGAGACGAATCGCGCCGATTTGCAACCGGTGCAGCCTCACCACGTGGTTCCCCACCGCCGCCATCATTCGCTTGACCTGATGGTACCGACCTTCGGTAATCGCCAGCTCGATGACCGTTTCCGCAACAGTCACCACGCGGGCGGGCCGCGTTTTTTTGGCGTCATTATGCAACTGCAGGCCCGCTTCGATGGCTCGTGATGCTTCTGTCGTCATTGGCTCGGCCAGTTCGACCCGATAGATTTTTTCGCACGCTATTTTCGGCGAGGTGATTCGATGCGACCACTGCCCGTCCGTGGTGAGCAGAACCAGGCCTGTGGTATCAATATCCAGCCGCCCGGCGACATGAAGATTGCTGCGCTGGTCGGCGGGCAGCAGGCTGAGCACGGTCAGGTGGTCACGGTCTGCTGTTGCGCTGACGATGCCCGGTGGCTTGTTGAGCATCAGATAACGTTCGCCGGGCAGCGACAGCGGTTGCCCCTGAAGCGTGATGTGCTGCCCTGTGACCAAGTGACATGCAGCCTTTCGGCATAGCTGTCCATCCACTCGAACCTGGCCACGGCTGATCGCCTGCTTGGCGTCTTTTCGTGACATGTTTGTAGCGTTGGCCAGATAGTAGTCCAGTCGCATGGTTAGTTACAGGTATCTCCGAGTTGTCGGGTTTCCAGAGTTGCCAGGCAAAGGATTGGAGCTTTCCCTGACACTCGCTCCCACAGTGCGCTGAACAGACCAGCCCGAATAGTCGGTCTTGGGGTTTGATAACTGGCCACTGGTTGCCATTGCAGGGTATCCGAATCCGTTTCGACAGCTTCCGCCAGTATAAAGGTGAATGGGTGCGACCCTGGTATCCCAAGACGAATATCGGTGACAGCAAGCTGATGGCCGGAAGCTGAATAAGCCAGAAACCCACGGGTAAACCAGATCAGGCGTCGGCCTTCCGGCAGGGCCCGAGTGGCTGCTTCCAGTTCAGGGTTGCGGGGAAAACGCTCGATGCTCAACGGGATGTCACCGTCAAAAAAGCCCGTTACGATCTCCAGTCGCTCATCCTTAGCCATCACCGTAACTCGCCATAGCACCGTTGTAAGTGGCATCGGCTGCACCAGGTGGGGTGCATCTTCAAGGCCCTCAGCGGCCAGGGCTGATTCCACCTTCTGGCTGATAGCTTGCTGGGCCAACAGAGTCCAGCCCAGATAAAGCGTCGACACCGCCAGCCCGGCATATGCTGCTCTTACCTGATTTGGGCGCCATAGCGTCCAGATCACCGCAAACAGCAGTGGCAGGGTGTAAAGCGGGTCGATAATGAAAATGCTGTTGATCGCCACCGGCAGCCCGAAGGGCCAGAACAATTGGGTGCCATAAGTGGTGAAAGCGTCCAGCAGCGGATGGGTTATCAGGATCAGCGAGGTGAAGGCAAGCCATCGCTGATAAGATAATACCGGTCGCCAGCGATGAAAAACCCAGGCCAGCACCACAGCAAACGGAAACAGTATCAGCAGGGAATGGCTGAAGCCCCGGTGCTGACTGAAATTGGCAACGGCGGTGCCATAATCGATAACCACGTCCATATCCGGTAAAGTGCCCAGCAGCGCACCGCCCAGGATGGCTGATCGGCCCAGCGTCTTACCGGCGACCGCACTGCCCAGCGCTGCTCCAAGGGCCGCCTGTGTAATTGAATCCATAAGGTTGGCTCGACAAATGAGAAAAAGGTTTAGTGATTATGCTCAGAATTACGGATCAGATCACGATTCCCGAGGCTGAAATCGAATTTCAGGCCATCCGGGCCCAGGGTGCCGGAGGGCAGAACGTTAACAAAGTCTCATCGGCCTTGCATATCCGGTTTGATATTGCGGCCTCGTCACTGCCGGAGTTTCTCAAGCAGCGGCTGTTGGAACGCAATGACAGCAGAATCTCCGGTGACGGGGTGCTCATTATCAAGGCCCAGCAGTTTCGCAGCCAGGAAAAAAACCGGGCGGAAGGACTGGAGCGGTTAAAAGCGTTTATCGAGGATGCGTTGGTTGTCCAGAAGGTGCGAAGAGCAACGCGCCCGACCCTGGGCGCGCGTAAAAGGCGTATCGAAAACAAAAAGCAGCGGGGCCAGAAAAAGGCCCTGCGTGGCAAGGTGGATACCTAGCTCTGATGTCTAGCTTTTGTCAGTGCCCTCCTTCGGTGTGAGCTGAATGTCCATCACACTGAACACGTCGGCACTCGGGTAGCCATCAGCGATCATGTTTTTGCTGGCCTGGAACTGCCGGATGGCTGAACGGGTGGCGGGGCCGAGGATGCCGTCCGGCTTACCCGGATCAAAGCCCTCACTCGCCAGGGCGGCCTGCAGTGCTTCAATATCGGCCCTGGACAAATTTGGCGTATCGGTGGGTGGCGGGTTCTGCAATCCACCCGCGCCAGCAATACGGTCGGCCAGATGGCCGACGGCAATAGCGTAGAACTCCGAACGGTTCCAGCCCATGATTACATTGAAGTTGCTATAAGCAAGAAAGGCGGGCCCCTCGTGGCCAGCGGGTACCACCAGGCCAGCCTCAATATCCGCTGCTGGCAAGGGGTTCCCGAAGGCGTCGGTGATATTCATATCGCGCCAATCCTTCAGCGACCTTTTTTTGCCATCCGCCAACGCATAATCAAATTCCTCCGGAAGCAGTACTTCGCGTCCCCAACGGTAATCCTGATCCCAGCCAAGATCGTTCAGAAAGGTGCCAGCGGACATCAGCGCGTCATCCAGACTGTTCCACAAGTCACGTTTGCCATCGTTGTCCGCATCGACTGCATAGCGCAGGAAAACTGACGGCATAAACTGTACGTGCCCCATGGCGCCCGCCCAGGAACCCTCCATTTGCTCAACAGGAATAGCGCCCTCATCAATAATTTTCAGGGCTGCAATCAGTTCACCGGTAAAATACTCGCTGCGCCGCTCGTCACAGGCCAGTGTAGTCAGGGAGTTGGGTACGGACATCTTGCCGAAGTAGCTGCCGAAATTGGTTTCCAGGCCCCAGAAAGCAAGCAGATAAGCGGGTGGGATTCCGGTTTCCCGGGTTACCCGGTTCAACAGGTCGCGGTGTTTTTGCATTAACTCGCGGCCCTGGCTGATGCGGCTGTCATTCACCCGGCGGTTAAGGTAGTCGGCGAAGGTGGTGGTGAATTCCGGTTGCCGCCGGTCAAGTTCGATGACCCGGTCCTGATACTCGGTTGTTGCCATTACCTGCTCGGCGGTGGTGCGGGAAACGCCTTCAGTGATGGCCTTGTCGGTCAGGTCGGCGACACATTGCTGAAAGTTGTCCGGCGCCTCAGCGTGGACCATTCCAGACAGCAGCGTCGCAGTCAGGGTCATACCGAGTATGGTTTTGCGATTAAACGACCCGTTAAGAACGGGTGGTTGTTTGTTCTGCACGTATAACCTCGATTCAGGGCGGAGCATAGAGCGCCATGGTAGCCTGTTTCAGGGCCGACGAGGGAGATTTTCAGAGCCATGAAAGTGACAGTTCCTTAAGAAAGTAACGCGCCCCTGGCGATCCACGGGATGGTCTGTAACCTGATTCGCTGCAACGGGTAAATGTCCGGGATGTCCGGTCTTTAGCTGTTGCACTGGCCCTGCCTGGCATCTTCCAGATGGTCGGCAATCCTTTCTCTCGGAAAGTGACAGATAAATTCACTGCCCTGACCCGGGCCACTCTTTATTTCGAGATTGCCATCGTGATTCAACAACACATGTTTGACGATAGCGAGCCCCAGGCCGGTGCCGCCGGTTTGCTGGTGGCGGCTGGGATCAGCCCGGTAGAAGCGTTCCGTCAACCTTGGTATATGTATCGGGTCAATACCGATACCGGTGTCCTTGACTGACAATTGCGCTCCCTTGCGGTCGGTGGCCCAGGTTACTTTGATATGACCCCCGGCAGAGGTATATTTGACGGCGTTGAAAATAAGGTTTGAAAACGCACTCCGAAGCTGACCCTCATCACCTTGCAGAAAATTGCGTTCTCCGATCCCAACACTGAAAGTATGTTGCTTGTCACCGCTCAATGCTTTGGCATCAGTACAGATGTGGTGAATCATCGCATGAATGTCGACAATTTCGGCATTCACCAGTTGCTCGCCGGTTTCGAGTTTGGACAGTAGGATAAGGTCCGTGATCAGCGCTTCCATTCGTGATGATTGCTGCGCCATGGTATTGATCGCACGCCGCCATTTGGGTGGCAGGTCATCGGCGTTGTCCACCATGGTTTCGAGGTAGCCGCTGATCACAGTGAGGGGTGTTCTCATCTCATGAGATACATTGCCGACAAAGTCGCGCCGCATTTGTTCAAGCTGGAACAACCGGGTGACGTCCTTGGCGACAATCAGTCGGTCATCATCACCGAACAGGCTGATCTGGATCTGCAGGTGAATGTGGGGCTTGGCCGGAGAATTAAGTTCCAGTGGTTCCCGGTAATCGCGGGCATCGAAATAGTCTTTAAAAGAAGGGTGGCGAATAAGATTGTGGATATATTGACCTCGGTCAGTCTGGCGACGGAAACCGAGCAGATGGTCGGCCGAACCATTCCACCATTCCATGCGGCCCTGAGCGTCGGTCATGATGACGCCATCGCGCATGGCGTTAGTGGATTCCTGAACACGGTTTACCGAGGCTTGCAGCCGGTCCCGGGTGCGCAGATGGTCCCGGTGCAGCCGGTGCAGGTTATCGAAAATATTACCCCATAACCCGATGCTTTCGGGTGCTTCGTCGCCGGCATCCGGGTGAGCAAGCCATAGGTGCAACTTGCGGATCTGAACCAGGGACCAGACCAGGTATAGCGCCAGCCCTGCCATTAACCCTGCCAAAGGCTGACCAAAGAAAAGGCCGAGGCCTGTCGTTGCGATCAGCAAACCGACAATCAGGCGCAGATGATGCGACCAGTTGTGCTGCATGGGTCTATCCGTCTGTTGTAAAAGAAACGGCTAACAGGATTTCAGGCAGCCCGTGTGGAGAAACGGTAGCCAGTGCCCCTGACCGTCTGGATCAGGTGATCGTATTGGTATCCGAGGGCTTTGCGCAAGCGCCGGATGTGGACATCCACCGTGCGTTCCTCCACATACACGTTGCCTCCCCAGACCTGATCCAGCAGTTGGGAACGGGTATATACCCTTTCCTGATGGGTCATGAAAAACTGCAGCAAGCGATACTCGGTCGGGCCCATGGTCAGGGCGCCATTGTTTTGCGTGCTGACCCGGTGGCCAATCGGGTCGAGGGTCAGGCCGTCGACTTCAATTGGGGTTTCTACGCCAGCCGGCGTTGCTCGCCTGAGCACCGCTTTGAGCCGCGCAACCAGTTCTCTGGGCGAGAAAGGCTTGGTGATGTAGTCGTCAGCGCCGACTTCGAGGCCCTGGATCTTGTTATCTTCTTCTACTTTGGCGGTCAGCATGATGATAGGGATTTCGGCCGTGGCCTCGTCCTTCTTCAGACGTCTCGCCAATTCAACACCACTGGTACCAGGGAGCATCCAGTCGAGCAGAATCAGGTCGGGGTGTTTATCAACAATCAGCGCGTGTGCTTCTCTGGCATCCGCTGCCTCCAAGTAGTCGTAATCTGCCATTTCGAGGGCGACGGCGATCATTTCGCGGATCGACGCTTCGTCATCAACAATCAGGACAGTTTTTCCAGACATGAGAATTAACCTGTATCAGACCGGTGTTTGTTGCTGCCTCATTACAACCCGGAAGTGTTACAAGTATATGACAGTTCTCGCGTTATAGGAGTGTGTCTGTAAACAGACCCAAAAATACCGCAAACCCGGCCCAGTTATTATTCAGGAAAGCCTTGAAACAAGCCTCACGCTCCCGGTATCGCGCCAGGTGCTGCTGGTAGACAAACAGACAAGCCATGGCAATCAGGCCGAGATAGTAGAATGTTCCGAGTTCCGCCTGCTGGCCTACCATTACCAGGACCAGAATCACCAGTGCCTGCAATACCGCGATAATGGCTTTGTCGCCGTCGCCGAACAGGATGGCGGTGGATTTAACACCTATCTTCAAGTCATCGTCGCGATCCACCATGGCATAGAAGGTGTCATAGGCCACGGTCCAGAGCACATTGGCGGTAAACAGCAGCCACGTCATTTTGGTCAACTCGCCTGTTTCCGCCGCCCACGCCATCGGAATAGCCCAGGAAAAAGCGGCACCCAGGAAAAGCTGGGGCAAATGAGTGTGGCGTTTCATAAACGGGTAGATAAAGGCCAGCAGCAGGCCCCCGAAAGACAGATAAATAGTCAGTGTGTTGGTAAAGAAGATCACCATCAGGAAGGCCGCCAGCACCAGTCCGAGAAACAGCGCAACCGCTTCCTTTGGCTTTACCCGTTCGGAGGCAAGCGGCCGGTTGCGGGTTCGCTTTACATGCCCGTCTACCTTGCGGTCGGCAAAGTCATTGATGGCACAGCCCGCAGCGCGCATCAGAAACACGCCCACAGTAAAGATGAACAGGTTGGCAACACTGGGCACGCCCTCTGCGGCCAGCCACAGTGCCCAATAAGTTGGCCACAGCAACAGCAGGCTGCCGATTGGCCGGTTCAGGCGCAGCAGTATGGCGTAGTCGTTGAGCCGGACTTGAAGGTGGGGAGGTAAGAAATCTGGCTTCATAAAGGGTCCGGTCAGTCTCTGGGTTCATGGCAGGCTGTGAGGAGTATAGCGGCGTGGAAATGGTCACAAAACCGCAGCCAGGAAATATTCTCCCACTAATAAGGCAGCGCCGCCGGAGTAGAAGCGGGAGCGCCTTGCTATCAGCGGAAGGTTGGCGCTTTCACCGGGGTAACACAAGCCCGTCTGGAAAGGGCCCCGTTGCCACTCCGGGTGGCTGAACAGGTA